>NZ_JBHXAY010000029.1:0-65215 GCF_042728775.1 Nocardia sp. NPDC060259 | reverse complement strand
GTCTGTGAACCCTTGCCGTTGTCGAGGGTGACCTCGTGCTCCTCGTCCGGGGCCTGGCCGATGCGGTCGAGCAGATAGGAGCAGGCTTTGCTCAGCACGAGCCCGGTGGCCCCGGCGATCAATGCCGCCGTCACCGTCACCCCGGCTTTCAATTTCACCAGGACGGCGTCGACGATCGGCACCACCATTTCGCACACGACTTCTTCCACCACTTCGGCCGTGTCCTCGCCGGTGGCATCGTGCTCGCAGCCGACGACGCCGAATCCGACAACCAGGGCGAGCACCACCGCGAATACCTTCTGCACGGCGCTAGAATGCGCGCGGATCACCCACCTGTGCAACGATTTTCACGCGTACGTCTCCCGCGCTCGGGCGTGGCTTCGATTTCTCAGTGCAACGAACGAACCGTCACTCCCGGTGCTCCCGACGAGGCGAACCATGACGCCAAGGCGGCACCGTCGAGCCACTGCGGACTGCGCTCGCCGACATCGACGGGACCGTCGATCGCGCCGACCGCGCCCGCTACCTCGCAGCCGGCCAATCGGGCGCCGCGGAAACTGGCATTGTCCATCCGCGCTTCGCGCAGGCTCGCGCCGCGGAAATCGGTGTCGCCGAACGTCGCTCGCCGCAGGTCGGCGCCGGTGAGATCGGCACGATGGAAATCGGAGGTCGCGAAGTCGGCTTTCATCAGCCGCGCACCGTGCAGCCGGGCTTCGCGCAACGTGCAGTCGCGGGCTTGGGCCTTGCCGAGATCGGCACCGGTGAGATCGGCCCCCGACAGATCCGTCGACAACATCCAGGCGCCGTAGAGATCGGTATCGACCAGCCGGACCCCGGTCAGCCGCGCCTCGCCGAGTTCGGCCCCGCCGAGATCGAGCCCGGACAGATCACTGCCGCCGAGGTCGAGTCCCCAACCGTTGAACAGCATTTCGGTGGTCCGCGGCACGGCCGGATCGGTCGGCAGCCGGTCGAGATAGTGCGCCAGGGCCTTCCTGGCATCCGGGTCGGTGGGCCAGCGGGGGACGGTATGCAGCTCGCCTTTCGATCGGCGCCGCCAGAACATCATGAGGCATGTTTACACCCCCCGGTTCTCGCCCGAGAACGATCCCGCGACGTCGGCGCTCAGCTGGCCCGATGAATGGGGTGGACCCGGGACAGCGCCCGCTTCGCCTCGGCGAGCGAGATCATCTGATCCTCGTCGTCGATCTCGGCGACCGCGGCTTCGGCCCACTCCCTGAGCAGGGTCGATACACCGACGCGCCGTTCGTCGGCGAGATCCTTCAACCGCGAATGCAGGCCGAGCGGCAACCGGATGGAGGTGGTCACCATGATGTCCTCGTTGGCGGGCAGGCGGGGCGGAGCTTCGGCGGGCGCATCGGAGAAACTCAGCCGGTCCATGTAGTCGGCGAGTTCTTCTTTGCTCGATGGATAGTCCTGATCGCTCATGACCGGTTCCCACTTTCCCACTGCTCGAATTGCGCCAGTTCCTCGGCGCGCATCGCTCGTGCGCCGATGATCACCCACGTCCAGTCGTCGCGCTGCCGTGTGACCACGATCAACGGGCGTCCGGCCGTGGTGCGCCCCCACACCGTCAGAACGGTCACCTGGCCGTCGAAGGCCGGGCGTGGCCACCGTCGTGACGCTGCGAGGACCTGCCGAACCTCGCTGGGTTCGATGCCGATCAGGTGAGCGATCGCCCAATCAGGCCACTCGAAACCCATATGTCGATAATACGCACGTAGTAAGTGTGTAGGAAAGCGCCGCGGATCTGGACGAGGCGCGGAGGAAGGGGAGGGCGCAATGGTGCGCGCCGGCGAGATCGATCGCCCGCTGTCGCCGTCGGAACGCTGGTTCTGGCTGGTCGATCAACTGTCACCGGCCAACTGCGTGGTCCGGTTGCGGGTGCGTGGCCCGATCGGGGCGTATCGCCTCGAGGAGGCGGCCGACGCCGTCGTCGCCGAATACCCGCTGCTGCGCGCGATCGTCGTCGACGGTCCTCGCTTCGTCCCCTCGGACGACCCGCACCTGCCGGTCCTGCACCGCATCGTCGCCGATCCCGAGGAATGGCGCACCGTCTTCGACGACCAGCTCACCGCACCGGTCGACCTGTCGACGGCACCGGGTCGTCTCGTCGATCTGGCTTGGCGCCCAGGCACTTCCGACGAACTACACGACCTGATCCTGGTCTTCTCGCACGTGCTGATCGACGGCCGTTCGATGGCCTCGCTCGCGTCACGCATCCTCGCCGTCGCCTTCGGCGCACCCGGCCCCGCCGCCACCCGGCCACCGATCCCGGCCGCCGACGACCTGATCCCGCCGGTACACACCCGTCTGCTCCGGTGCCTGCGCACGAATCTCGCGGGTCAGCTCACCGCGACCGTCCGGCGCCCCGTCGGCCTCCCCGGCGACCTACCCCCACTGCCCGTGCGCCGCACCCGCACCGTGCACCGCACCATCGAAGGCGACCAGCTCGCCGACCTCCGCGCCCGCTGCCACCGAGCCGGCGTCACCGTCAATGCCGCGCTCGCCGCCGCCCTCGCCCAGGCGCTGGGCGAACTGAACCGCCCTGGCCGATCCGGTGTGGCGGGGATCGGCATCCCGGTCGACCTGCGGTCCCGGCTGCAACCACCACCGGCCGATGACGAACCCGGCATGTTCACCGCCGTACTCCCGACCTTCGTCCCCTTCGGCCAGAACCGCTCACTGTGGGACGCGGCCCGCGCGGCGAAAACCCAACTGGCCCGACGTCTCGCCCACCACGCCGACCTGACCGGCCTGGCCGCCATCCGCTACGGCTGCCCCCGATCCCTCGAAACAGGAAGGCGCGCCGTCGAACTCGTAGACCGCCGCGCCCCGTGGAACGTCACCCTCAGCAACCTCGGCCGCCTCACCCCACCCGAAACCCCCGACCCCCTGCCGATCACAGCTCTCACCGTCGCGGGCACCAATTCCTGCGCCAGCGCCCTCACCGTCGCCGTAGCCACCTTCGACACCACCCTGTCGATCACCTTCTGCTACGTCGACACCATGCTCCCCCGCCCCACCATCGAATCCCTGGCCGACCACACCCTCGCCCCGCTCACCACGAGACGGGCCACCACCCACGAATCCCGTCGACCACCGCGCTGAACGGTCCCCGCCGATCGGTCGCAATCGGGACCGGTCGGCGGACTTCGCAACATGCCCTAGGTGAGCTGTTCGCGCAGCATCTCCCGAAGGGCGGCGCGGTCGGGTTTGTTCGTGCGGCCGCTGACCGGGATCCGGTCGACGATCACGATGTCGTCGGGAACCGCGGTGGTGTCGATGATCTGCGGCAACCGTGTGCGCAGCAGGGTGGCGACGTCACCGGCGTCCTGGTCGGTGACGACGGCGAGGACGATGCGTTCGTCGCCGATCTCGTCGGGGATGCCGATCATGATCGCCTCGCGGACGCCGTCGATCGCCGTGATCACCGGCTCGTAGAGCCCCGGGTAGATGTTGGTCTTCCCGCGGATCATCATGTCCTTCTTGCGTCCGGTGAGCACGAGCCGGCCACCGTCCCAGCGCGCCAGATCGCCGGTACGGACCGCCGGGAGCGGGTCGGCGCCGAGGTAGCCGCGGCACAGATTCGGTCCGGCCAGCACGAGTTCGCCGTCGTCGGCGATCCGGGCCACCACTCCTGGTACGGGAGCGCCGAGCAGATCGCCGGAGTGCGCGAGCTTGGCGACATCGTTGGTGACGGCGACAGGCAGGATCTCCGTCATCCCGTAGATCGCGAGAAACTCGGTGCTGGGCAACGACTTCCGGGCCCTGCGCAGCAAGGAAGAGGTGACGGGAGCGCCGCCGAGCGCGGCCTGGCGCAGGTACGGCGGCGGGGAGATCTCGCCGGACTCGAGCGCGTCGAGCGCGACGGCGAGGTCGGCGGGCGTGTAGAACGCGTGGGTGGCGCTGTGCAGGGCCTGGGTGAACCGGACGGGGTCGATGTGGGTGCCGAACCGCGGATACGGCGGCATCGCCCAGCGCGCACCCGCCATGAGCGCGGGCAACCCCATCATGAGCTGTTCGGTGTGTAGGAAGGCGCCGGGCGCGAGACTGGTCCGCCCGCTCATCGCGGCCAGCCCCGCACCGAGCGAAGCACGGGTGTGCACAACGGCTTTCGGCTCGTCGGTGGTGCCAGAGGTGAACACGATCAGCGCGGCCGCCTCGGGATCGGCGGGCACGTCCGCCGTGCCTGCCGCGGCACCGGTGAAGCGGCGCAACGGAATCGAACCGGACGGCGTCCCCGGCAGCCAGGGACCGCTGTGGATGTGCCGCACGTCGAGTGCGCCGAACCGGGGGAGGCTCAGCCCACGCCTGCGCCCGAAACCGGCCAAGGGGCCGCTCACCGCGTACAGCAGTGATTCGGTCGCCGCCCAGGTTGGCTCGACCAGTGTCACCCGCCGGGCGAACAGTTCGGGCCCGACGCCGGGGTCGACGAAGACGATGGTTCCGCCCGCCGCGATCACCCCGAAGATCAGCGTCACCGAGGACACGCTCGGCCGGATCGAGAACAGCATCCGATCACCGGGCAGGAACCCGGCAGCCCCGAGGTTGTAGGCGACCCTGCCGACGGTATCGACGAGCTCGCGATAGGTGAGCGCGCGCGTGCCGACCGTGCCGAGCGCTGACGCGTCGGGAATACGGTCGGCCTGCATGGCGAGGCGTTCGAGAAAGTCGGTCGTCATCGAATATCGACCACCTCGGGCCGGTACCGGTGGTCGGCGTACCAGGCCAGCGTCTTGCGGATGCCCCACGCGCGCACCCGCCGGTTGGACCCGTACACCCGGACATCACGGCGCAACCCGTACTCGGTGGTGATCGTGCGCACCGCGTTGACCAGCGCGCGGTCCTCGTGCAGATCCTCGATCGCGGTACGCGGGAATCCGCCTGCGGCAAGGTACAACTCGGTGGTGATCGCCATATTGCACCCGGGCGTCATCACGTAGGGGCCGAGATATTTCGGATCGCGATTGCCCGAGCGCACCTTCCCGAAGGCCGACGCCACCTCCAGCGCGACCCGGATGATGGTGCGATCACGCCACGAAACTCCTTCGTCCGTCCGCGGAATCAGCTGCCCGCTGACCAGCCGCAGCCCGGAATCGAACCCCGCCTTGATCCGCTGGGTCCAGTCGGGCGCGGGCAGGCAGTCGGCGTCGGTGCGGGCAAGCAAGGTCGCCCCCTGCGCGATCGCGTACCGCATCCCGGTGTCCGCGGCGGCGCCGGTGCCCTTCTGCGGCTCGGTGATCACCTCGATCGCCGGGACCGGATGCGCCGCGGCGAACGCCCGCACGATCTCGACGGTGCCGTCGCTGGAGTTGTTGTCGACGACGACCACGGAGAAGTCGGTATCCCGTTGCGCGGCAATCGCTGTCAAGGTCGCACGGATCCCGCGCTCCTCGTCGAACGCGGGAATCACCACCCAGAGCGCACCGCTGTTCACAGGTCGGCCACCAGCCGGTCGAGACCGCCGATCCCGGCGACCCACTCGTGGAAGCGCTCGAGACCGTCGGCGAACGACACCGTCGGCCGGTAGCCGAGTTCCCGTTCGGCCCGCGAGATGTCGTAGGTCGCCGACCGCGTGACGAGCGCGACCGCGTACCGCGACAGCGGGGGCGTCCAGCGCTGCGCGACCGCCGGAATCCGCCACACCGTTTCGATCGCCGCCAGCGCACCACTCAGCACCGGCGGGGGCACGGTGATACTCGGCGGGGTCAACCCGAACCGCTGCGCCACCGCTGCCATCGTCGGCCACACCGACACCGGTTCGGCATCGGCGACGAAATAGGCTCGCCCACCGACCTTCTCGGCCTCGAGCGCCAGTTCCACCGCCCGCACGAGATGGTCGATGTAGCACAGCGACGCCAGCACATCCCGGCCGCCGGACAGGTCGGGCAACCGGCCCGCCCGCAACTTCGCCAGGAGCTGCACGATCGGCCCGCGGCGGTCACCGGGCCCCCACACCGCGCGCGGCCGCAGCGAGCACGTCGTGAATTCCGGCGTATCGGCCGCGAGCACCAGCTGCTCGGCCACCGCCTTGGTCTCGCTATAGCTGTTCAGGAACCGGGCGGGGTAGGGCACCGTCTCGTCGATGCCGAGCTGGTCACCGCCCTCGGGCGCCATCAGCGCACTCGGACTGCCGATGAAGACGAACCGCGTCACGCCCGCCGCCGCGGCCTCCTGCATCAGCCGATCGGTCCCGGCCACATTGACCGCGAAGAACTCCGCGGGCCGCCCGAATTCCCCGAGCAGCGCCGCGGCGTGCACCACGGCCCGCACCCCGGACACGGCACGGGCCAGGGCGGCGGCGTCCGCGAGATCGGCCACCGCCACCTCGGCACCGGCCGGCGCGGACGCGGGATCGCGCACCATCGCCCTGACCGGCACACCGCGCGCGAGCAGGCCGCGCACGATCTCCCCGCCGACGAAGCCGCTCGCCCCCGTCACCAGCACAGTCATCGCGTCACCATAAGGCGTCGACGCGGCGCGGACAGCTGGGCACACCGATTCGGTCGCCGCGCCGCTGTCCACGCCGGGCTCACCGCTCGGTCTCGCCCAGCGTCTTCCACCACGTCGCACCGAACAGCATCGTCATCGCGGCGGCCCGCCGCGGCCCGATTCCCCGCTCGGCGGCCACGCGGCGCGCGGCGGGAATCTGCGCCAGGTGCGCGCCGACGCTGAGCGCCAGGTCGATCCAGAACGCGATCTTCAGCAGGCGCGAACGAAACGGGCGCACCATCCCGAGTATCACGAATGCCCAGCCCAGCACAGGGATCGTCCGCAGCGCGAGTACGGTCCCTCTGCTGGGGGCGCTCGCCGTAGCCGCGCGATGCCGTGCCTGACCGTGTTGCGGTGCCGCCACCGTCCACCTCTCCGTGTTTCCGTCCGCTCTCGAAGCGGCGTGTGTTGTCATCACCGCACCCCCGGCCCGCGGTAGGTGACCGCCGCGGCGGTGGGTCCGCCGTCGGCCGCGACGAACAGCAGCGGCCGCTGCGCCAGCCCGGCATCGCGGGCCGCCACATAGGCGGCCGTCAGCGCGGAGGTGTGCGCGTCACCGGCCAGGTCGTCGGTCACCACGGCGCCGACACCGAGCTCGGCGGCCAGCGCGGCGGCGAAGCCGGGTGTCGGTTTGCCGCACACGAGCACGACCTGGGCCGCGTCGATATCGTCGGCGGCCAGCGCTTCGCGCGCCGCGGCGACCGCGTGCTCGACGAGTTCGGTGGTGTCGGTACCGAGTTCCACCGTCAACGCCGACCGGCCGGTGGAGCCCATCGTCGACAGGTTCACATACCCCTGCGGGTCGGGCGGCGCGTCACCGGCGCTCACGTGCACGCCGCCGAAACCGACGGCGGCGGTGGAATTCTCGAGCACCAGTGCCGCGCCGACGGGTTCGAACGGGAAGTCGGCGTCGGCCCGCATCGACGGGTGCGCGTCGCCGGAGACGATGACCACGTGTCCGGCGGGCAGGTCGGCCAGCAGCGACGCGGCGACACCGACGGCATTGACCACGCCGCATGCCCCGTTCATCAGGTCGAACGACAGACACGGCACGTCACCGGGCCGGTACTCCAGGCCGATGCCCGCCGCCTGCTGGATGAGCGCTGCCACGGCGGGCTCGACGAGGTTCGCGTCGCGGTACACCCCGACATTGATCAGCGCGTCGATCTGTTCCGGCGTGCAGCCCGCGCCGGTCAGCGCGGCACGCGCGGCGGCGGCCGCCTGGCCCACCGAACTGACTCCGCCGGTCTGTGTCACGGCCGAAGAAATGATGATTCCCATACTGTCCTATACCCGCAGATCGCCGATTGTCACCGACAGGAACCCGGCGACCACCCCGGAGGCGGCAGGCACGAGCAGCACCTTGGACCCCGGCGCGAGCAGACCCTGCCGCAATGCGTCGTGCAGCACCACGAAATGCGAAGTCGACGCGGTGTTTCCATAGCGGTCGAGCACCGCCAGCTTCGGCGGCATCACCGAGTCGAACTCGCGCTCGGCGATCTTGTCGATCAATTCCACCGCGGGACCGCTGAACTGGTGATGGATCAGGTAGTCGTAGCCCTCGTCGGCGAAGCCCGAGCCTCGGGCGGTGAGGAATTCGCGCTGACGCGAGGTCCACAGCAGGTACCGCGACTCGTTGTGCATCGCGCGGTTGTCGGTGTAGAGCGCGACACCGGGACCCTGATCGCTCGGCATGCCGAGGCACAGCTTCGCGAACGCCGCACTGGTGTTGAGCTCGACGTAGTCGATGCCGGGTCCGTCGGTGCCGTCGAGGATCACGGCAGCGCCCGCGTCACCGACGGTGAGCGAGGCGAACTGCGGATCGTATTTCTCCGAGATCTCGCGCACCGCGGTGTCGGAGATCGGCGTGATGCACTCGCCGGAGACCACCATGCCCCGCCGGACCGCACCGGATCGAATCATTCTGTCCAGCAACAGGACTCCGGTCATCATCCCGGCGCACGCGTTGGACACGTCGAAGTGGATGGCCCGCGTCGCTCCGAGCGTGTTGCGCAGCAGCAGCGCGAATGACGGCGCGAAGCAGAAGTTCTCGCCGCGGGTGCGGGTGATCGAGCAGGAGATGACGACGTCCAGCTCGGCGGCGTCGTACCGGGAATTCGCCAGCGCGCTACGGGCGGCGGCGAGGGCGATGGTGAACGAGTCCTCCACCGTGCCATCCGGGTCGACGCCGCGGACGCGCCGCGCCACGACCCCGCTGACCTTCTCCAGGTCCAACGGCGCGTCGACGGCCAATCGGCTCATCAACTCCGCTGTGGTCACCTCGCGGGCCGGCAGATACGCGCCGACGGCTTCGATTGTCGATCTCACCATGTGTTCACTTCCGAATATCGCGCGATGCACAGTCCGCCATCAGCGCATCTCGCCGATCCTAGTCACAGACCTTCACTATTCGGTCACGGTCAACTAGATTGTGCCGGGGTGTGGAGTGCTGCCCGACGCCATGAACTCACCCTACTAGCCGCAGGTCAGCCCTGGTTGCCTGGCGTTCTGCTGTTGGGCAGGATCGCGCGGCCGATTCGCAAGGTCCCCAAACTCGGCTGGTTCGTTGCCGATCCGCTGGTCGCGCGCCAGATCTACAACGACAGTACGCATTTCAGCATCGTCGCCGAGGGCGCCGCCGGGCACTGGTGGGCGCAGGTCATCGGCGACTGGGTCGAGGACCTGTTCGAAGGACCCGGCCACACCGAGTTGCGGACCACGGTGCGTGACCTGTTCACACTCACCCACACCGATGCCCTCGTCGAGCGTGTCATCGGCCCCGACCTGCGGGATCTGCGAGATCGGCTCGCCGCGGGCGAGACCGTCGACATCGCCGCCCGCGCCCAGATCCTGGTCGGGCGCAGCGTGTCCGACCTGGTCGGCATGCGTCCCGAGGACATCGCCGCGGCCATCGGCGGCGACCACACCGACGACCTGGACGCGCTGTTCCTGCGGCTGTTCCACCATGTCGAGGAGCTGGTCAACCTCGGCTTCGGCACCATGGCCTCGACCACCCTCGACCCGGTCGCGGTGGCCCGCGCGAAGGAACTGGCGGGGCAATTGGCTGTCAATGTCCCTAGCGCCTACGCACGCGCGGATCCCGACACCACCCTCGGGCGCTGCCGGGAGCTGGGTCTGGATGTCGAGCACGCGGCGGGGCTGGCGATTCTCATGGCCGTGGCCGGCACCGACACTTTGGCCAGCGCCATGACCAGGATGGTCGCGATCATGCACGACACCGGTCAGCACCGGGCGCTGCTCGCCGCGCCCGAGCGGCTGCCCGACGCGATCCGCGAGACGCTGCGGGTGACCAGTCCGGCCTATCTGGTCGGACGCTCGGTCACCGCCGACGTGAACATCGCCGGGCGCGAGCTACGCGCCGGCGAGCACGTCAAGATCCTCACCTGGACGATCAACAACGCGGTCGGCGAGTTCAGCGTGCACCGCGACTACGTGCCCGAGACCCGGCAGCTCTGGTTCGGCGGGGGCCGTCATCTGTGCCTGGGCGCGCAGCTCGTCCACTCCGAGCTCACCGCGTTGCTCGCGGCGCTCACCGCGGCGGGCAGGCCGTGGGAGATCGTCGAGCGCCGCTACCGCCGCAAGGTCTTCATCCCCACCTACGAGACCCTGCGCATCCGCCTCGCGGACTGAGTACCACCCTGGCCAGGTAATAGCGGGGTCGTCCAGTCGGCGATTAAGCTGAGGATCGTCATGGGAGAGCCACGCACACTGGAAGGGTCGCCTGTCGAACTCGGCCGGCGCGCGATCGGCGACGTCGAGATCGCCGCATGGGCCCAGCGATTCGACCTGCTCTCGGATCCGAACCGCCTGGAAATCCTGCTCTGCCTGCACCGCACCCCCGGTATCAGCGTCGGCGAACTGGCCGCCGCGATCGGCCGCACCGAGAACGCGATCTCCCAAGCCCTGCGCGTCCTGCGCTACGAGGGCTGCGTCACCTCGACCCGCGAGGGCCGCACGGTCACCAACCGCCTGACCGACCCGATCATCCACGAAATACTCCACACCATCGGCGCCAAACACGCCTGACGCCGCGAACCCCGCCTCGGCCGGGGCGGGGTTCGACGTGCCGGTCTGAACGGTCGTGGCTCAGGGGAATTCGGCGACCACCTGGTAGAGCGCGGGGTTGGCGCGTGCGACCTGGCGCGCCTGGTCGACGGACGCGACGACCGTCGGGTTGAGCCCGGCGGCCTCGCAGGCCTCCGCGCTGTCCCAGTGCGCGACGTTCACCAGCTGGAAGCGGGAATCGGGGAGCAGTGCGCGGTGCAGGCGGACATCGCGGAAGCCGGGCGCGGTGCGCATCAGCGCGACCCGCTCGCGCCACTGCTCGACGAAACCGTCGACCTCGTCGGCGGATACCTCGATGACGTTGATGAAAGTGACACCCTGGTCGGTCATGTCGAAACTCCTTCAGCTCGCGGATCCGGGACGGACGATCATGAGGACGACAACGGCCGTCCAGAGCAGGTTGTAGATGCCTGCCAGCATCGACAGCACGCGCAGGCGCTTGCCGTCGTCGGGTTCGTCGAGCGCTTGGCGCTGCATCGGGTGGATCTGCACGGCGAGCAGGCCGCCCGCGATAGCCGTGGTCACCATGGCGGTGGTGATCCAGATTTCGTTCATCCGGCCCTGGATCGTGGCCAGCACGATGCCGATCACCGGGACGATGATCGCGAGTTTGGCGTAGTTGCCGGTGATCCGGTGCATGGCGACGGCCACGGACCTGCTGCGCACCGACTCAGGATCCGGCCCGTCCGCAGTGACCGGGGCATAGCGGGGGAACAGGCTGGTCGCGACCGCCGAACCCCCGACGAAGACGATGCCCGCGACCACATGCACGGACAACAACAGATGTTCCACCTACCGACTCCCTCCGACCTTCAATGTGGCTGAAGCTTAGCGCGAGTTTCAACAACATTGAAGGTTGGATGTGTCACGTCCGCGGACGGCGCAGGTCAGGGCGGCGACGCGCCGGTGAACGCGGCGACGATGGCCGCGCCGACCCGCCGCTGAATCGGGTCGGCCGCCGGCCCGAAAAGCTGAGTGTCCACCTGTGTCACCACTTTTCGCGCCTCGCCGAGCAGCTGCTTCCCCGCCTCGGTGAGCTCGATCGCCGACGCGGACCCGGCCCGCGCGGTGCGATCCTGCACCAGCCCCGCCGCGACGAGAGACTTCACCGCCGTATGCACGCTCTGCACGCTGGTCCCCGACATCCGCGCCAGCTCGCTGAACGACGCCCCCGGCACCCCGTTGATATGCCCGAGCAACCCGAGCCGCGCCACCGTGAGATCCAGCGGCGCCAGCCCCGCGCTCAACTCCGCCTCGACCCGCCGCGACAGCGTGATCACCAGGATGGTCGGGCTCATCGCCGGCGGCCGGGGGCGGGGATTCTCGGTGGTCACCGAGCCATTTTCCCGCATGCGCCCGCGCCCGGCGATGACAGGCCGGGCGCGGGCGCGCCGGATCAGATGCCGGAGCGGATCATGCCCTTGCAGCGCATGAGGAATTCGGCCAGGTAGCCGTCGTGCGGTACGCCGGGGCGCAGCCAGGTGGTCGGGTTGTCGCCGAGGTAGAGGTTGGTGATCGTAGGGTCGTTCAGGAGGGCCTCGACCAGTTCGCCGCGTGTGGTCATCGCGGTGAGGACGAGTGAATTCCGCAGGGGCACAATGCCATCGGTGGGGCGCCAGGGGCCGACCCAGACGCAAGGGAAGGCCAGTTCGACGCCGAGCTGCGGTGCGGTCGCGGAGTCGACCAGGTGTACGGCCGGGCGCAGTACCGCGCCGCCGGAGGGGAGTTCGTCGACGATGGTGTCGCCGCCGAGCAGGGGCTTCGCCGTGCCAGCGACCTCGTGCAGGTACTCGTCGATCGCGGTCACCGTCGGCACCGGTTGCACGGTGAGGATGGCGTCGGGGTGATCGGCGGGCAGGCTCGGGATGCGGGCGAGGTGCTCGGCCAGCGCCAGCGCCACCGGCTCCGGATCGCCTTCGACCAGCACCGCGGTGGTGCAGGTGCACGCGGTGCCGCCCAGGTGGCTCACCGAGTCGGCGATCACGTCGATGTGGTCACGCCAGTCGACGTCGGCGGTGATCAGGATCTTCGACCGGCCGGGACCCTGGGTGAGCACGCGCGGGCTCGCGCCGTACTTGTCGACGACGTCCTGACCGCCGTAGACGATCGCGTAATCGGCCTCGGCGATGATCACATCGGCGGCGGCGTAGTCGGTGGGCAGCAGGGTGATCGTCTCGGGCGGGAAGCCCGCCATCCGCAGGGCGCTCACCAGCCGGAAGGCGGTGAAGGGCTCGCGCGCCGACGGCCGCACCACGACTTTGTAGCCCAGGGCCAGCGCCTCCGGCCAGAGTCCGTGGACCGCGGGGGTGTTGCCCGCCGCGTGTACCGCGAAGACGTCGCCCTTGCGGACCCACACGGCCGCGCCGTCGCGGGTGCGCTCGTCGGACCATTCGGCGACGGCGCCGTGCGGCATTGCCAAAGCCAGTGTGTCGCACTGGGATCGCAGGACCTCGGCCACCCACTCGACCGACTGGCGCACCACCTGCTGCGGCACGCCCGACACCGTCGAGACGATCCGGATGTACTCCTCGGGGTCGAGCCCGCCGATCGTCGCGGTGGTGAACAGCTCGGCGGCCTTCTTCATCAGGGCGAGGCGTTCCTCGGCGGGGACGGTCGGCGCCGACCGCATCGCCGCGATGGCGCGTCGCACGAACAGCGCCGGAACCTGGCCCAGCTCGCCGACTTCCGTGCCGTCGAGCGCGGTGATCGGGATGCGCTGCCTGGCGTGGTAGGAGCCGGCGGGGCCGAGGGCGTCGATCTCGATCATCAGTACACACCCTCGATGACGGACTTGTCGGCGAAGGTCGACACCGGGCGAACATCGGCGACCGCGCAGCCCAGCGTGCCCGGCGCTGGCTCGGCCCGCAGCGCGGTGTCGCGCTCCAGATTGTTCGGCAGCAGCGCGTATTTGGTGAGGTGGTTCATCACCACCTGCCCGCGTTCGCCGACCGCGACATCGTCGCCGGTGGCCGGGTCGACCACCCGGAACGCGATGTAGGGGCTCGGGGTGTCGAACACGGCGAGTCCGTCCTCGCGCTCGGAGTCCCGCTCGCGCGACATGCCGAGGATGGTGGTGCTGCCGTAGAGGCCTTTGAGCGGAATGCCGGGAAAGACCTCCTGGCGCAAGATGTCCCGGGTGTCGGCGTCCATGTGCGCGCCGCTCCAGCACAGGAACTTCACCTGCTTGCGCACCGCGTCGACCAGTTCCTCACGCCGGGCCAGCCGCTCGAGCAGCGGCGGGGTGGCGATGATGATGCCGACCGACTGGGTCGTCAGGATCGCGGCCGCCTGGTCGATCAGGTGCTCGGCGTAGCGATCGGCGCCCTCGGTATCACCGGAGCCGATGAGCTGCTTGATCCACCGCGGGTCCAGATCGACGGTGAACTTCACCCCGTTGTGCCTGCGCGCGCGCCGGGAAGCGAACTCGCCGAACATATGCGGGCCGCTGGGCGCGATGGCGAGGGTGTTCATGGTCCCCAGATCCGCGTAGTGGTGCTCGTCCCACGACAGCGCGAATTCCATCCACCGCTCGAACATCACGAACCGCTTCGGCGCCCCCGTCGTCCCGCCGCTCTCGTAGATCCCCGCGATCTCCCGATCCGTCCCACGCAATCCCCGCGGAATCAGATCCTCCACCGCGACATCCCTGAACTCGTCGATCACGTTGGGGAACAACCGCAGATCGTCGAAGGTCCGCACGTCGGCGACCGGATCGAAGTCGAGCCGCTCCGCCCGCCGCAACCAGTACGGGCTCCCCGTCTCGGCACCGAAATGCCAGCTCATCAACGCCCGGACGTAGTCGTCGGGATCGACGTCGACAGCGTCCAGATCGAGTATGTCGGAACACATGGCACAGCCTCCGAGGTGCGCAAACAATGGGCGTTCTGCGAACCCCATCGTTGCGCCCCCACCACTCCCTGAACGCCCGGGAATGCCCACGTCGATCAGACGATAGGAACGTCCACGGTCCGCCGGTGACTTCTGGCTATCAGGCGCCTCCGTCTTCCCTGACGGGAAGGCTGCCGCTCAGGCGACTGACAACGGTGACTTGCAGATACGCCCTGATGCGCTCAGCGAACAGGGGCGCATCGGCGCGGCGTAGTGCGTCGGGCAGCGACCGGCCATTTCTCGGCAGCCAATAGGCAAGCTGTTCGAGCATGACAGCACGCACGATGGCGGGCCGTGCGTCATCGATCAGCATGAAGAAGTCGTCGGCGCTGTAGATCTCGTAGGTGAGTTGATCGAGATCTGCGAAGTCCCCGGCGTTCGCGGTCAGCACGATACCGACGTCGCCATGGATGGCCGCCGAGTGGACATGAGCGTCGAACACGTCGGAATACTCGATGCTCGTGTCGATGCGGTAGCCGGTGATCAGACTGTTCGGCCCGAAGGTGCTGACCATCGTCCGTCGGATACCCCCGATCTGGGCTTCCGGCAGGTGAGGATTGTGCTTGCGTCTGTTGTAGAGGGTTTCGGCCATGATGTCCTCGGTCCAGTAGACCTGGAACATCCCGTTACCGCCACGCAAATACAGCAGGCTCAACCAGTCCCGCAGGGTTCGGGAGTACAGAATGTTCGCGTCTGCAAGGACTTTCGTTGCCCACCCACCTGCCATGCGGCACATGGTAGCGGGTGGGGCACGAGGGTCGAACCTGGTTGTGGCAACCGTTCAGTCGCGCACGTCCCACTCTTCTTCGATGGCCCGCAATTCGTCGAATGCCGCACTCTGCTCGTCGAAACGAGCGCGACGGTAGGCCAGCACATCCCGGCTGAAGAGGCGGGTGTGTGAACCGACCTTGTGTGCCGGAAGTTGCTGGTCGCGAACCAGTTTCATCAATGACGGGCGCGACATGTTCAGCATCCGCGCTGCCACTGTCGTCGTCACTTCGTTGGGGATGCTGCCGACGGACACGGCACAGCCACGGCCGACGAGATCGACCAACTCGAGCACCAAAGCGGTCAGCTCGGGCGGCAGCGGCAACTGACCGCTGCCGGAATCCACAACGACCGTAGTCGTCGAGGTGGGCGGATTCGCGCCGCTCAGGAATGTGCTGACGGTCCTGGCCTGCTCGGCCTCGCGTGGGGTCACCGAGATGTTGGCGCGGTCGTCGCGCAGCACGGTGTCCATCGATCGCTCCCTCTGGCGCTGTTGACTCTTCCCGGCGGGTCAAGTCAAGGCTAATGCGTTACACATATAAGTGCAACAAGTTGGAACGGGGCTCAGGCGGGTAAGGCGGGGATGGTGCGGGCGTTGGTGATCTCGGGGGAGACCGTGATGACGTCGCAGGCGGCGAGGAGGGCGTCGGGGAGGTCGGGGCCGAGGTGGGTGAGGCTGGGGGTGACTACGGCGGCGGCCTGGGTAGTGGTGACCACGCCGAGGAGGCGGCCGATGGGGTCGGTGGTGCGGTCGCTGAAGACGACGGTCTTGGTGAAGCGGTAGCCGAGGCGCTCGGCTAGCGAGCGGATCTGCGTTTCGTCCCAGGACTGGGCGACACCCGAGATGTCGCGGCGCAGGTATCCGATCGCCGGTGGCTTCATGGGGGAGACGCTACCGGCGCAGGGTGTCCGTTGCCGTGAACGCGGACGAACGTGAGTCGAATTCGCAATCTGACTGATGATCATTTCGGAATCTCGTCCGCGGGGGTGCGCCGCCGTGATCTACTGCTCGCCAACTCGGGTGGAACGAGGTCTTGACGACGATGTCGAGCGGCGCCCGGTGTACGCAGGAGACAACGATGGTGGACAGAAGAATGCAGCGGGTGGCCGGTTCGATGGCCGCGTTCGCGGTGGCAGCGGGTTTCGCGGTGGCCGCGGTTCCCGGCACGGCGGCGGCGGCACCGGGAACGATCACCTGGAACGACGGGAACAGCAAGTTCACCAGGACGGTGTCGAACACCAACCCGGTCGTCGGCGACACGGTGACCGTGACGACGAAGTTCGAGCGGACCGGCATTCCGGTGGAGTACATCTACAACATCAAGGACCTGCACCCCGCCTGCCTGACCCCGGTCGCGGGCTCGGCGAAGATGGGCGGTGACCCGGTCCAGCTCGACACGTCGTCCTCGGATTGGGTCCGCGCCGAGTTCGGCATCACCAAGTACCCGGTGTACCCGAATATCGAGCCGAAATCGCAGACCTTCGAGGTGCAGTACAAGGTGGGCGTCAACTGCGCCCGCGACACCCCGCTGCCGACCTCGATGCACTACGGCGGTTCGCTCGGCGACGGCACCTACCAGGGCAAGGGCCCGAACATCACGGTGTCCAGCGACGCGGTGTCGAGCACCGTCATCACCGACGTGACCGGCGCGCAGGTCGGCAAGGCCGTCACCCTGGAGGCGACCGTGTCCCCGGCGGCGGCGGGCGGCACGGTCCAGTTCAAGGCGGGCGACAATGTCCTCGGCGACATCCCCGTCGCCGCGAACGGCAAGGCCTCCATCGTGTGGACGCCGGGCGCCGCGGGCGCGTACACCATCGGCGCGACGTTCTCCGGCCGCAGCGGCGTGGCCAGCTCGTCGACCACCAAGGTGGTCACCGTGGCCGACGTGCCGACCGATCCCGGCCCGGGTGACGGCGGCGGCACCGGCACCGGATCCTTCGGGTTCTGATCACCCTTCCCGGCACGGAATCGGTTGCTACCAGGTCTCGTTGGAGATCAGCGCGGTCAGCAGCTGACGAATCGCGGCGACCCGCCGTTCCGTGCCGGGGAGCTGGTCCAGCGCGCACTCGGGGTCGGCGGGCGGACCCAGGTGGGTGCAGCCGCGTGGGCAGTCCTCGATGGCGTCGGCGAGGTCGGTGAACGAGGCGATCACGTCGTCGGGCGTGATGTGGGCCAGACCGAACGAGCGCACGCCGGGGGTGTCGATCACCCAGCCGCCCTCGGGCAGCGGTAACGCGACCGACTGGGTGGAGGTGTGCTTGCCCTTGCCGACGCCGGACACCTCGCCTACGGCCCGATACGCATCGGGCACAAGACGATTCACCATCGTCGACTTACCGACACCGGAGTGCCCGATCAGCGCGGTGAGCCGGTCGTCGAGCAGCTCGAGCACCGGCTCCATCGGATCGTCGATCCCCGCGTAGAGGATCTTCAGGTCCAAACCCTCGAAGGCGGCGGCGAATTCGGATTCCGCGACGAGATCGCGTTTGGTGAGTACCAGAATCGGTTCCAGCCCACCGGCATACGCGGCCACCATGGCCCGCTCGACGAAACCGGTGCGCGGCGGCGGATCGGCCAGCGCGACCACGATGAACAGCTGTTCGGCATTGGCGACGACGATGCGTTCGAACGGATCGGTGTCGTCGGCGGTGCGGCGCAGCACGGTGCCGCGCTCGGCGACCCGCACGATCCTGGCGAGCGTGTCGGGCTTGCCGGTCAGGTCACCGACGACGTCGACCTGGTCGCCGACCACGATCGGCGTGCGGCCCAGTTCCCTGGCCCGCATGGCGACGATGCGCCGGTCGGCGTCACCGTCGAGCACACACCCCCAGCGGCCGCGGTCCACCGAGACCACCATCGCGGCCTCGGCGTCGTTGTGCTGGGGCCGGGTCTTGGTGCGCGGACGCGAGGCCTTGCCAGGGCGGACCCGGACATCGGATTCGTCGTAGCTGCCCGTGGAGCGGCCTCGGCGGCTCAGTGCGACGCTCCCTCACCCGATAAGGCGGGGGCCAGCATCTGCTCCCACAGGGCGACGAAGGTCGGCAGCGTCTTGGCCGTCGTGCCGATGTCCTCGATCTCCACCCCGGGCACCCGCAGGCCGAGAATCGCACCGGCGGTGGCCATCCGGTGATCGGCGTAGGAGTGCCACCGGCCGCCGTGCAGCGGGGCAGGCACGATCTCGAGACCGTCCTCGGTCTCGGTGACATTGCCGCCCAGCCGGTTGATCTCGGCGGAAAGCGCTGCGAGCCGGTCGGTTTCGTGCCCGCGCAGGTGCGCGATGCCGCGCAGAACCGAGGGCGAGTCGGCCAGGGCGGCCAGCGCGGCGACGGTGGGGGTGAGCTCGCCGACGTCGTGCAGGTCGATGTCGATGCCCGCCAGGCGCTCCGGGCCGCGCACGGTGAGCACGCCGTCGAAGATGCGCGCCTCGGCGCCCATCCTGACCAGGATCTCGCGGATCACGTCACCGGGCTGGGTGGTGCCGCGCGGCCACATCGGGATGCTCACCTCGCCACCGGTGACGGCGGCCGCCGCCAGGAACGGCGTGGCATTGGACAGGTCGGGTTCGATCTCCCAGTCGACCGCGCGGATCGGGCCGGGCTCCACGGTCCAGGTCTGGGGGCTGCGCGAGTCGGCGGGGGTGTGCACCACCACGTCGGCGCGGCGCAGCATCTCCACCGTCATCTCGATGTGCGGCATGGACGGCAGCGGCTTGCCGTCGTGCTGCACGGTGATGCCCTCGTCGAAGCGGGCGGCCGAGAGCAGCAGCCCGGAGACGAACTGCGAGGAACCCGACGCGTCGATGGTGACCGCGCCGCCGCGCAGGCGGCCGGTGCCGTGCACGACGAACGGCAGCGCGTCGCCGTCGACGTCGAGGCCGAGCTTGCGCAGCGCGTCCAGGATGGTGGTCAGCGGGCGGAGCTTGGCCTGCTCGTCACCGAAGAACGCCACATCGCCGGTCGCCAGCGCGGCGGCGGGCGGCAGGAACCGCATGATGGTGCCTGCCAGGCCGCAGTCGACCGCCGTGCTGCGCAGCGGCGCCGGGGTGACCTCGAGGGTCTCGGCGTCACCGAGGATCTCGGTGCCGAGGCCCTGCAGTGCCTTGATCATCAGGTCGGTGTCACGGCTGCGCAGCGCACCGGTGAGGGTGGACGGGCCATCGGCCAGTGCGGCGAGGATGAGCGCGCGATTGGTGATGGATTTCGAACCGGGCAGGGTCACGGTCGCGTGGACGGGGACCTCGATATGGGGCGCTGGCCAGAAACTCACCCGCCCATCTTCGCGCATGTGCGGTCCGGACACACGGGTGGTGTGGAATTAGGTGTGGTCGCGTCGCCGCCGGGTGTCGGACTCCGGTGAGACGATGGCCCTATGTGCGGACGATATGCGACGACCACGAATCCGGGTCGGCTGGCGGCCGAACTCGACGCGATCGACGAGACCGACCTCGACGCGGACCAGCAGGAATCGACGGTGAGCTACAACGTGGCGCCGACCACCCAGGTGCTGACCGTGGTGGAACGGCACGAGCACGGCGAGCCCGGCGACGACCCGAAACTGCGGGTGCGGCGCATGCGCTGGGGGCTGATCCCGTCCTGGACGAAGGCGGGTGAGCCGGGGCTGCCCGCGAAGGGCAAGCCGCTGTTCAACGCCCGCGCCGACAAGGCGGTCACCGCGCCGTCGTTCCGCGACTCCGCCAAGCACAAGCGCTGCCTTGTGCCGATGGACGGCTGGTACGAATGGCTGGTCGAGTCGGCGCCGACCGGCAAGGGCAAGGCCGTCAAGCGGCCGTTCTACATGTCGCACGCGGACGGTTCGCGGCTGTACATGGCCGGGCTGTGGTCGGTGTGGCGCGATCGCGAGGTGCCCGGCGCCGAGCCGCTGCTGTCGTGCACGATCCTCACCACCGACGCCATCGGCGATCTGGCGCGCATCCACGACCGGATGCCGCTGCCGCTGCCGCGCGAGCACTGGGACGCCTGGCTCGACCCCGATCATCCCGCGCCGACGGAGCTGCTGGCCGGGGTGTCGCCGGCGGAAGTGTCCGCGATCGTCGCGCGGCCGGTGTCGACGCTGGTGAACAGTGTCCGCAACAACGGACCGGAACTGCTGGCGCCCGCCGAGGCCTCCGACGGCGGAGCCGGGCAGATCAGCTTGCTGTGATCGTGCCCGGCCCCGGAGTTGTCGTCAGAATTTGCACTTCACCGAATCGGTGACGATGTTCAAGCTGCACTTGATGATTCCGGAGGTCAGGTCGATCAGCACGGTGGCGACCCCGCCGCCGAGCTTCTCCATCTTCTCGGCCTTTTCGCTCTTCTCGGGCGCGGCCTTCGGTGAGTTCTTCTTGGTGCCTTGGCCGTTGAGCGGGAAGTCGCTCGAGTCGGTCGGCGCCGACGGGGCAACCGGCGGAATGGCGGTGGCGGGCGCGGCGACGGCGAGGGCGCCGAAGGTCAGGACTAGAGCACCGGACAGGGTGGCGATCGTCGAACGAGCGGACATTTCTCGCATCACATCCTCGGGTCGAATAGGTCGTACCGGGCGCGGAATGCGTCGCAGTGAATTCGGAACGAGACCCCGATCGGATGGCTACCCGCCGGTTCAGGCGGTGATCGGCGCCGTCACGGCATTCGCCGCACGAGCCAGATCAGCCGGTGCGAGCTCGATTTCCAGGCCGCGCTTGCCCGCACTGCACAGCACCCGGTCCCAGTCCAGCGCGGACGCGTCGAGAACCGTCGGCAGCTTCTTGCGCTGGCCGAGCGGGGAGACCCCGCCCAGGACATATCCGGTGGTGCGTTCGGCCTTGGTCTTGTCGGCCATGGTCGCCTTCGGCGCGCCCAGCGCGGCGGCGGCCGCCTTCAACGACAACTTGGCCGGCACCGGCAGCACCGCGACCGCCAGCGCGCCGGTCGAGAGTTCGATCACCAGCGTCTTGAAGATCTGCGCCGCCCGCACGCCGAGTTCCGCGCCGAGCGCGTCCACGGCCTCGTCGCCGTAGGACTCCGCGCGGGGGTCGTGGGCGTAGGCGTGCACACGGTGCGCGATCCCCGCACCGGTGAGGACTTTGATCGCGGGCGTCGACGCGGCTGCCATGGGCGTCACCCTAACCATGTCGGGTCCCCGGTCGGCAAACATATTTCCGGCGGTGCGGGAACACGGATCCGCGGGTGCATGTTGCACACAAGTGACAAGCCACCCGCCCGATTGCCGTGAAGGAGAGATAGTGACACTGCTGCTCGAGGAGCGTCCCATCTCGCCGCAGGGTGCGCGATTGCCTTTCGAATCCGTGGTGCCGGTAGATTCGGTAACTACGGCGATCGAAGGGATTGGTGTGACGAGCGACGATGACGTGGTGCCTGCCGAGGCATCCGGCTCAGGAGTCGACGAAGCCGAGCTGGCTGCGCGGTTCGAGCGCGATGCGCTCCCGATGCTCGACCAGCTCTACGGCGCCGCCCTGCGGATGACCAGGAACCCGGCCGATGCCGAGGACCTGGTGCAGGAGACGTATGTGAAGGCGTTCCAGGGATTCAAGTCCTTCAAGGAGGGCACCAATCTGCGTGCCTGGCTGTACCGGATCCTGACCAACACCTACATCAACTCCTACCGCAAGAAGCAGCGCCAGCCCGCGCAGTACCCGACCGACGAGATCACCGACTGGCAGCTGGCGGCCACCGCCGAGCATTCCTCGACGGGCCTGCGCTCGGCCGAGGTGGAGGCACTGGACGCGCTGCCCGACGACGAGATCAAGGCCGCGCTGCAGCAGCTGCCGGAGGAATTCCGGATGGCGGTGTACTACGCGGACGTCGAAGGTTTCCCGTACAAGGAAATCGCCGACATCATGGGCACCCCGATCGGTACCGTGATGTCCCGGCTGCATCGCGGCCGCAAGCAACTCAAGGGTTTGCTCGCCGGTGTGGCGCGCGAACGTGGATTCGACCGTGGGGAACGCCAGGAGGTTACGAAGTGAGCGACCCCGATATGGAGATGGACTGCACCGCTGTACTTGCGGATGTGTGGCTCATGCTCGACGGCGAATGTGATGAGGCCACTCGCGACCGGCTCCAAGAGCACATGGACCACTGCAGTCCGTGCATCGAGGCCTACGGCATCGAGGAGAAGCTGAAGGGCCTGCTCAGCCGCAAATGCGGTGGTGAGCACGCTCCGGAGGGCCTGCGCGACCGGCTGAAGCTGGAGATCCATCGCTCGATCTCGGTCACCAGGATCGAGACCACCGAGGGCTGAGCGCCTGGGTCAGGACACAGAAAAGGGGCACCCGATCGGGTGCCCCTTTTCACGTTCCGAGCAGAGCTCAGGCGTTGGGCCGCTTGCCGTGGTTGGCTGCGTTGCCCTTACGGCTGCGCTTCTTACGTCCACGCTTACCCATAGGTAGCTCCCTTCTGTGGGTCCTCCCCGCCGCAGCGCGGAGCACGATCTGATCGAGAGCCATTGTTTCATGTGTGGTTGGCTGTAGCTTCGCCGGATACGACTATTGAACGAGGTGCCATGTCTGAAGAAGTGCGCGCGGAGATGGTCTCGACCGTGCTCGCTGTCGAGGTCGCTGTCGGTGAGCATGTGCGGGTCGACCAGACCCTGGTGCTGCTCGAGTCGATGAAGATGGAGATCCCGGTGCTCACCGAAGTCGAGGGCGATGTCACCTCGATCGACGTGGCGCCCGGCCAGGTCCTCCAGGCAGGCGACCTGATCGCCACCATCGCCTAGGGCGCACGGGGAAGCGAAGCGGTAGATCCAACGTGGCAACACTGAGCGAGCTCCTGGCCGAACACACCGACCTTCCCGGCACCGCCGTGGACCATCTGCAACGGGTGGTGGGCGATTGGCAGTTGCTCGCCGACCTCTCGTTCTCGGATCTGCTGCTGTGGGTGGGGGCGGGCCCGGTCTCCGAGGGCGCCGATGTCGTGTGTGTCGCCCAGATCCGCCCGACCACAGCGCCCACCGTCCACCTGGACGACAAGGTGGACACCACCGCGTCGCGCGCGGACTTCCCGCAGGTGTTCGACGCCCTGCTGAGCGGGCAGACGGTGCGCACCGACACCGAGGTGGAGGTCAGCGGGGTCTACCATCCGACACCCGCCCACGCCGTGCGCGAGGCGATTCCGGTGCGCTGCGGCGAGGACGTGATCGCGGTGCTCAGCCGCGACTCCGATCTGCAGCGGTCCCGGGTGCGCAGCACGCTGGAGCGGGCCTACGTCGCGTGTGCCGACGATCTGTGCCAGATGATCGCCGACGGCAGTTTCCCGACACCGGAGGATCGCGCGGCGACGCACTCCAGCCCGCGCGCGGGTGACGGTTTCATCCGGCTCGACACCGAGGGCATCGTGGTCTACGCGAGCCCGAACGCGCTGTCGGCCTATCACCGGATGGGGATGCAGGCCGATCTGGTCGGCCAGGATCTCGCGGTGACGACCCGCTCGCTGATCACCGATCCGTTCGACGCGCAGGAAGTCGTCGCCGACATCCAGGCCGCGCTGGCCGGGCGCACCGGCCGCCGGATGGAGGTCGAGGCGCGCGGCGCGACCGTGCTGCTGCGCACGCTGGTGATGCGGCCCGGCGGTGAACTGGCCGGGCCCGCGGTGCTGGTGCGCGACGTCACCGAGGTGAAGCGGCGCGACCGCGCGCTGCTGAGCAAGGACGCGACGATCCGCGAGATCCACCACCGGGTGAAGAACAATCTGCAGACCGTCGCGGCGCTGCTGCGCCTGCAGGCCCGCCGCACCGAGAACCCGGAAGCCCAAGTGGCACTGACGGAATCGGTGCGCCGGGTGACCTCGATCGCCTCGGTGCACGAGATGCTGTCGATGTCGGTGGACGAAGAGGTCGACCTCGACGAGGTCGTCGACCGGCTGCTGCCGATCATGGCCGATGTGGCCACGGTGCACACCGCGCGGATCAAGGTCCGCCGGGCGGGCTCGCTCGGGGTGTTCTCCGCGGAGCGGGCGACGCCGCTGGTGATGGTGCTGACCGAGCTGGTGCAGAACGCGATCGAGCACGCCTTCGACGCGGGGCAGAACGGTACCGTGACGATTCGGTCGGAACGGTCGGCCCGCTGGCTCGACGTGATCATCAGTGACGACGGTCGTGGCCTGCCGTCCGGGTTCAGTCTGGAGGGTTCCGACCGCCTCGGCCTGCAGATCGTGCGGACCCTGGTGACCTCGGAACTGGGTGGTTCGATCGGCCTGCACCCCGGCGCCGACGTGGGCACCGACGCGGTGCTCCGGGTCCCGCTCGGCCGTCGCGCCGGACGCTGAGAACCTTCGAAACCGCAGGTAGGCAACAATAAACCCGGCACCGCGAGGTGCCGGGTTCTCACATGCGTTACCGGGCCGGGCTGAATGGCCCGGTAACGCCTCCTTCGTCGACTAGACGGAGGTACGCGTACGGGTGCGCGCGTTGCGCCGCTTCAGCGCGCGACGCTCGTCTTCGCTCATTCCACCCCACACGCCGGCATCCTGTCCGGACTTCAGGGCCCATGACAGGCAATCGGCAGTGACGGGGCAGCGGGCGCAGACCAGCTTGGCATCGGCAATCTGCGCGAGCGCAGGACCACTGTTACCCACCGGGAAGAACAGCTCGGGGTCCTCATCGCGACAGATGGCCTTGTGGCGCCAGTCCATTCCTCTGCTCCTTTGCGCGGGCGCCACAAAGGGCACCTCTGGTTAGTGGATCGTTCACTTGTGCGACTCGAATGTTTCCGCACGGTTGCTTGTGAATGCTTTCACGAACACCGTAGATGTCAATAGGTGTCCGGCGCACCGTGGGGGAGATCACGCTCTAGCGGCCCCGCAAGGGGAACCTGCCCGGTCCTTTGTACTCGCGTCTCCTGGTTTTCGCAGCGCAACAAGGAGATTCTTCCGCGTGTCCGGAGCTCAGGAAGGTTTCGGAGCGACAACATCGAGGATGCCGGGCACCGATGTGAAATGCACCATCTTGCGTTTTCCGATGAAGTCGCCATCGATTTGCAGGCCGATCTCCTCGGCCGTCTCGATGTGCACCGACGGCACGTCGTCGACTCGAAAAAGTGCGTCGGCCTTGGGGTTTCCATTCTCGGCCAGCAACTGCCTGGCAAGCAGCAGTGTGCGGGTCACGCTCATCGAACGGACCGCGAACACCCCGAGTCCGGCTTCGAAGGTCGTTCCCGGATTGGTGCGAATCGGGCGGTCCTCGAGATAGGTCCACGGGCTCGAATTCGTGACAAAGGCGTAATGAACGGCCTCCACCGGATCGTGTCCTTGAACCTCGACGGTGACGCTCGGTTCTCGCCGCCGGGCGCGGAAGAACTGGCGCACCGTTGTCCGCAGATAGCGCGTCGGAGTGGCCTTGCGACCTTTGGCGCGGGCGGCGTCGATCGCCTCGCACACATCGGCGTCGAGGCCGACGCCTGCGCTGAAAGTGAACCATCGGTCATCGGCCAGCCCGAGCCCGATTCTGCGGTCGGCGTCGCGGGCGAGCAGATCGATGAGCTGGTTGGTTGCTGTGACCGGATCGGGGGAGATGCCGAGGGCGCGGGCGAAGACGTTGGCGGAGCCGCCGGGGATGATGCCGAGACGTGGTCGCCAGACCTGGTCGTCGCCGACCTGCGGCAGCGGCAGGAAGCCGTTGATCGTCTCGTTGACCGTCCCATCGCCACCGTGCACGACGATCAGGTCCATCTCCTGCGTGGATGCCCACTGGGCGAGTTCGGCCGCGTGGCCGCGATGCTGGGTGTGCGCAACGGTCAGCTGCGTTCGGCTCTCCAGGGCGTGGGCGAGCAGATCCCGGGTCGCCGGGGTGGTCGAGGTGGCATTCGGATTGACGATGAGCAGCGTCCGCACGGTGTCGAGGGTAATGGGAGACCGTGAACACACGGCGCGCGCCGGGTCGCCACGACAGGTCGTCGTAGGCTGGGGCGCGTGGCGGAGCACGACGTGACTGACGGTGGCGAACAGCGCGAGGACGAACCGGTGACGACCGGCGTTCCGGCGACGGTGCGGGTGGCTGGCGCGGTGGTGATGCTGGAGGGCCTGGCCGGTGTCGTCACCGCGATCGTGCTGGTGGTGCGGGCGCTGACCGGTCACGACCAGTCGGTGGCCAGCGGCGTCGGCACCGCGATCTGGTTCGGCGTGCTGTTCGGCGGCGTGCTCGCCGCGGGCATCGCCCTGCTGCGCGGCAAGCGCTGGGGCCGCGCCATCGCGGTCATCGCCCAGGTGCTGCTGCTGCCGGTGGCGTGGTCGCTGCTGACCGATTCGCACCAGCCGCTGTGGGGTAGCTTGCTGGCGATCGTGGTGCTCGGCGGGCTCGGTGCGTTGTTCGCGCCGGCGACGAGCCGGTTCATGGCATTGGACTACGGCGAGCTCCCCGACGCCGAGCACAAGGCGTAGTCAGGCAGTCGCCGCGCGCAGCGCCTCGCGGCACAGGTGGTCGGCTCTGCGGGTGGTCTCCGGTTGCCGGAAGCCCCGGGTGAGGGCGAGTATCTGCGCGCAGGCGGTGTCGAGGTCGATCAGATGTCCGACCGAGACGAACAGTGGCTTCACTTCGTCGCGGGTGCGCAGTGCCCGGCCGACGACCTCGCCGTCGATGGTGACGTCACCGGCGTCACCGCGCCGCGGCCCCGGTTCCGCGAATTCACCCCACACCGATTTGGCGACACCGATGGTGGGAATTCCGGTCAGCAACCCGACATGACAGGCCAGCCCGAATCGGCGCGGATGCGCGATGCCCTGGGCGTCGCAGACGAGCAGATCCGGTGTGTGGGTGAGCATTTCCAATGCCGCGACCGTGGCGGGAAGCTCCCGGAACGCGAGCAGGCCAGGCACATAAGGAAAAGTCGAAATTCCTTGTGCCACTGTCGATTCCACGGTTTCGAGCGTGGCGATGTCGAGAATTACCGCCGCGGTAGCGACGGTGCCGTCCTCGGCATAGGCCGAATCAATTCCCGCCACCGTCGAGAATTGCGGTGGCCCAGGGTTTTCCGCGCGCACCAGCGGGCGCAGTTCGTCCTGCAGGGCGATCGCCTCGTCCGGCGTGCGCGGCCACTCGTGCGGTAATGCGATGCGCATCGGCTCAGCTCGCGGTCGCCGCCAGCGCCGTCAGTTCGGCGCCGGCGAGCCGGTAGCCGACCCACTCGTCCTGCGGTGCGGCGCCGAGGGACTCGTAGAACGCGATGGACGGGGTGTTCCAGGTGAGCACCGACCAGGACACCCTGCTGTAGCCGTGTTCGACCGCCTCGGCCGCCAGCGCGGCGACCAGTGCCCGGCCGAGGCCGGTGCCGCGGGTCTCCGGGCGCACGTACAGGTCTTCCAGGTAGATCCCGTGCACGCCGTCCCAGGTGGAGTAGTTCAGGAACCAGATCGCGCAACCGACGACGACACCGTCGTTCTCGGCGACATGGGCGAACAGCGCGGGCGCGGTGCCGAACAGGGCCGAGTCCAGCTGCTCGGTGGTGAGGGTGCACTCCTCGGGCGCCTTCTCGTATTCGGCCAGATCGTGCACGAGCCCGACCAGCGCGGGGACGTCGGCGGGCGTGGCGCGGCGGACCAGCGCGCTCATCGGGTGGCTCCCTCGATCGGTTCGGTGCGGGTGGTCAGGTTGTGGCCCCAGATGGTGCGGGCGTCGTGGTCGTAGCCGAGTTCGCTGATCGCGCCGGTCGACATCGCGAACCGGCGGCCCTCGGTCACCGCGAATTGCGCCCAGCGCGCGATCAGCACCCGGGAGAAGTGCCCGTGGCCGACCAGCACCACATCGCGCTCGGACAGCGCCGGTTCGACCCGGCTCAGTACCCGGTCGGCTCTGGCGCCGACCTGCTCGGCCGTCTCGCCGCCGGGCACCGGCGCGGTCCACACCGTCCAGCCGGGGACGGATTCGCGGATCTGCGCGGTGGTCAGGCCCTCGTAGTCGCCGTAGTCCCACTCGGTGAGGTCGTCGTCGATCTCGGCGTGCGCGAGGCCGGCCAGTTCGGCGGTCTGCCTGGCGCGCAGGCGCGGGCTGGTGAAGACGAGCGGATCGCGCAGGTCGAGCGACTTCAGCACCAGCCCGGCCGAGCGGGCCTGTGTCTCGCCGAGCGGCGTCAGCGGCAGGTCGGTGTG
Source organism: Nocardia sp. NPDC060259 (assembly GCF_042728775.1). Classification (NCBI taxonomy): domain Bacteria; kingdom Bacillati; phylum Actinomycetota; class Actinomycetes; order Mycobacteriales; family Nocardiaceae; genus Nocardia; species Nocardia sp. NPDC060259. The sequence goes on along the minus strand of NZ_JBHXAY010000029.1, from coordinate 36,886 downwards.
GCTGGTGTGCCGTCGCTGACTGGACCAGGTGGTTTCGCCGTGGCGCAGCAGGACCACTCGGGCGTCGGGTGTGGACATGGGTCCATCATGGCAGGCGGGGTCGACGTCAGCCGAGGGCGTAGAGCTGGCCGCCCCGGCGCTCGAACACCGTCGGGCCGAGGACCGCGGTGGAGATGGTGCCGCCGTCGTAGTCGCTGCGCTGGAGCGGAATCCGGGCGATGGTCCCGCCGTTGGCGGTATCCACCGCGAGCAGGCCGTCGGCAACCGGGACGAGCAGCCTGCCCGCCATCAGCGCGGGGGTGCCCAGCGCGTCACGGACCGTCCACACCGGCTGCAATGAGCCCGCGCTCAACGCGATCAGGCTGTCGCCGGTGAAGACGTAGATCGCCGAACCGAGCCGGGTCACCGTCGTGGTGCGCTCGTTCCACGGCGCGGTCAGCTGATGCACCGCGATCTCGTTGCCGGTGCCGTCGTGCACGGCGATCCTGGCCGGTTGGCCGAGGCCGGTGGCGGTGGCCGGGGTGGGCGGGTAGTAGACCGCGATCTTGGTGTCCGACACCGCGATCACGCGGACCTCGGGGGAGTCGGCGCCCGGCGCGGTGAGCACGCGCGAGCCGTGCTCCTCGGGATTGGTCGACTCCTTGGGCGCGGGGTTGAGCACGGTCAGCCGGGCGGACGGGTCGGACGGGCAGCGCTCGAGCACCGCCAGCCGGGACGAACTCGACGCGGCCGAGTACAGCGTGCACCAGGTGCGCGGCTGGGTGTTCGGGTTGACCGGGGCGTCGACGTAGCCGTATTCGAGGGTGCGCACCAAGTCGGAACGCCACATCTCCAGCCGGTCGGAGCCGAGGGCGAGCAGGTAGGTGCCGTCGCCGGAGACCCGGATCTCGTCGTCCATGTAGCTGCTGCGGGCGACCCTGCGCTCCCCGGTATCGGCTTCGAGCATCGTGGTCTGGCTGCACCCGCGCTGATCGCGGTAGGTGGCGATCACGGCGCCGAACTGGGATTCCACCGCGCACAGCGGCATATCGCGGCGATACCACCACAGCTGCTTGCCGGTGACCGGATCCCGGCCGCTGACGGTGCCGTCGTCGCCGGTCACCGCGACATTGCCGGACGTGAGCGCCCGGCTGCTCGCCCCGTCGGCCGCATGCCACAGCTCGCTGAGCGTGGCGGGCAGCTGCGTCGCCGCGGTCACCGTCGGCGCGGGCGAGGACGCGGTGACCGAATCGGTCCCGGTGACATCGGCCCGCGCCCACACCACGATCGCCGCCACCACGAGGGTGACGGCGATCGCTACTGCGGCAAAGATATCGGCGCGCGTCCGCCGTTCGGGTGCGAGCACGAGAAGGAGTGTACGCAGTGCCGGGTTGTGGCCGACTAAGCGTCGACCGTCACCGGGCTGTCGGTGGCCGCGGCATCGGCGGGCTTGCGCCGACGGCGACGGCGGGCGGGCTTCGCCTCCGCGGACGTGTCGTCCGCCGCGGCCGGTGCCGGATCCGCCGGTGCCGATTCGGTTGCGGACTCGGTCGCGGTCGCCTCGCCTGCCTCGCCCGACTCGGCGGGCTTGCGGCGACGGCGCCTGCGGCGAGCCGGCTTGTCGCCCTCGGTGGTGTCCTCGGCCTGGACCGCGTCCTCGGCGCCCGCTTCGGTCGTGCCCGATTCGGTGCCCGCGGCGCTGTCGGCCTTGCCACCACGGGTGCGGCGACGGCTGCGGGTCGACTTGGGACGCTCGGCGCGCTCCTCGACCACATCGCCTTCCTCGCGCACCGGCTTCGGCTTGCGGACGACGCCGGTGATGCCCTCCGGGATGCCGAGATCGGAGTACAGGTGCGGCGAGCGCGAGTAGGTCTCGGCCGGATCGGGGATGCCGAGGCCGAGCGCCTTGTCGATGGAGGCCCAGCGGTGCAGCTCGTCCCAGTCGATCAGGGTGATCGCGACGCCGGTGCGCCCGGCGCGGCCGGTGCGGCCGATCCGGTGCACGTAGGTCTTCTCGTCCTCGGGGCACTGGTAGTTGATGACGTGGGTGACGTCGTCGATGTCGATACCGCGCGCGGCGACATCGGTGGCGACGAGCACGTCGATGGTGCCCTTGCGGAACTTGGTCAGCGCCTTCTCGCGGGCGATCTGGCCGAGGTCGCCGTGCACGGCGCCGACCGCGAAACCGCGCTCGGCCAGGTCGTCGGCCACCTTCTGCGCGGTCCGCTTGGTGCGGGTGAAGATCATCGTGGCGCCCCGGCTCTCGGCCTGCAGCACGCGGGCGACCAGCTCGCTCTTGTCCAGCGCGTGCGCGCGGTAGACGAACTGCGCGGTGCGATCGTGCACCGCCGAATCGCTGGGCTCCTCGGCCCTGATGTGGGTCGGGCGGCTCAGGAAGGTGCGGGCCAGGGTGATGATCGGACCGGGCATGGTCGCCGAGAACAGCATCGTCTGCCGCGCGTCGGGGACCATCGACAGGATGCGCTCGATATCGGGCAGGAAGCCGAGGTCGAGCATCTCGTCGGCCTCGTCCAGGACCAGCACGCCGATCTTGCCGAGGATCAGGTGGTTCTGGTTGGCCAGGTCGAGAAGACGGCCGGGGGTGCCGACGACCACATCGACGCCGTCGCGCAGCGCGGCGATCTGGGTGTCGTAGGGGCGGCCACCGTAGATGGCGGCGACCTTCAGCGAACCCTGGTGATTGGTCAGGTACTTGCTCGCGTTCTCCAGGTCCTTGGTGACCTGGATGCACAGCTCTCGCGTCGGCACGATGACCAGCGCGCGCGGGGTGCCGTCGAGCGGGGTGGTTCCGGTGTCGGCGGTGGCGATGCGGTGCAGCAGCGGCACGCCGAAACCGAAGGTCTTGCCCATGCCGGTGCGGGCCTGACCGATGAGATCCTCGCCTGCCAGTGCCAGCGGCAGGGTCAGTTCCTGAATCGCGAAGGTGCGTTCGATCCCGATCTCGCCGAGCGCGCGCACGATTTCTTCGCGCACGCCCAATTCGGCGAAACTCGGCGGGATATGGGTGTTGTCCAGTTCGGCCGTCAGGAGGGTGTCGGTCAAACCGGGTTCCTGTTCGACAGTGATCTTGCTCAGGGTTCGTGCCTTCCTCGTCATTGCATCTCGCACGCACGAGGTGGGGCGGGCCGGTCGGCCCGCGACGACCACATATCCGCCTGTGATATTCACCGGGCCTGCACCGATCGCTATCGCGTCATCGGCGCGGCACATCGGTGATGCGGATTCGGTGCGCGCACATTTTCCGTGGACATCGCCGCCGTCCGCCCGCGCTGAACGCCGGTGGAGCGCAGCGCCCGCGAGAGCGGGAGAGTCGCGCCCGCAGGGTCTGCCGGGGCGAGGAAACTAGCGTTGTCCACGGTGATTGTAGCGTGATATTGTTCGCAACCCGAATTTCGGCGCGGCGCACATCGCCACGAATACCTGTTCGGCAGCACATTCCCGTGGTCCGGCCGTGTGGCACAGCACAATTCGACGGCCCTGATTTCGCGCGTGTCTGTCGCGTGTAACAGAACTCACTTGGTACCGCCGGTACCGGGTGTGAGACATTCTTGTCGTGAGCATCACCGACACCGTCACCACCGCCGCGCGCAACGCGTGGGCGCTGAGCTTCGGCGCGGGCATCGAACCGCCGAACCCGGCCCCCTCGACCGTGCTGTGGGACGAGCCGCATCGCTTGCTGCGTCGCTACGAATCCGAATCCGCTTCCACCACAACGGATTCCGCGGTGCTGCTGGTGCCGCCGCTGGCCGCGCCCGCGACCTGCTTCGACCTGCGTCCCGACCAGAGCCTGGCGCGGCACCTGGTCTCGACCGGCCGTTCGACCTACCTCGTCGACTACGGCGACATCTCCTTCGCCGATCGCCGGATGGGCTTCGAGGACTGGGTCACCGACATCCTGCCGGAGGCGATCCTGCGCACCAGCGCCGATCGCGGCGGCGCGCCCGTCGACCTGGTCGGCTGGTCGATCGGCGGCGTGTTCTCCTTGCTCACCGCGGCAGCCAACCCGGAACTGCCGATCCGCTCGGTGACCGGCGTCGGCTCGCCGCTGGACTACAACAAGATGCTCGGCATGCCGCAGCTGCGCGCGGTCGCGAGCCTCACCGGCGGCCAGGCCACCACCGCGCTGGTGCGGGCCGCGGGCGGCATCCCCGCGCCGCTGGTCAAGATCGGCTACCGGCTCGCCGCCTTCGAGCGGGAACTGGCGCGGCCGATGTTCCTCGCGAGCAATATCGCGCGCACCGAGACGCTGGCCAAGATGGAATCCATCGACCGGTTCCAGTCCGCGATGCCCGGTTACCCCGGCCGCTTCTACGGCCAGATCTGGGGCCGGTTCATTCTGGCCAACGACATCGGACAGGGCAGGCTCCAGCTGCGTGACCGCACCGTCGAACTCGCCGACGTGCGGGTGCCGGTGCTGCTGGTCGGCGGCACCGCCGACGTGATCACGCCGAAGGCCGCCGTCGAGGCGGGCCTGCGCACCCTCACCGGCTCCCCGTCGGTCACCTACGAGATCGCCCCCGGCAGCCATCTCGGCATCCTCGCCGGGCCGGACGCGCGCGACACGACATGGACCTACCTCGACAAGTTCCTGGCGGAGCGCGACTGATCATCGATCGGGACTAAGGTTGATACCCATGGGAGCACAGACCTCTGCCGCGCCGGATGTTGTCTCGACCGAACCGCTCGCCGCGGATCACCCGGGGGTGACCGAGCTGTTCGCCGTCGTCGCCTACGGTGAGATCTCCGCGTTCTATCGACTTGCCGAAGAGGCCAAGCTGGCGCCGTCGCTGCGCGGCCGGGTGGCGGTCGCCAAGATGGCCGCCGCCGAGCTGGCGCACTTCGAGACCCTCGAGGCCGCCCTGTCCGCGCGGGGCGCCGATCCCGAGATGTCGATGGCGCAATACCAGGGCGCGCTGGACTCCTACCATGCCTCCACCGACCCCTCGACCTGGCTCGAGTCGATGGTGAAGTTCTATGTCGGCGACGGTCTGGCCGCCGACTTCTACTCCGAGATCGTCGGCGTGCTTCCCGCCGAGGTCGCCGATGTCGTGCGCGATGTGCTCGCCGAGACGGACCATTCGCAGTTCGTGGTCGACGAGGTCCGCAGCGCGGTGGCGGCCAGCCGCTCCGAGCGCGACCGGCTCACCCTGTGGGGCCGCAGGCTCCTCGGCGAGGCGATCACCCAGGCGCAGTACGTGATGGCCCAGCGTGACGAGCTGGCCGAACTGGTCCTCGCCGCGACCGGCGACCTCAACGGCATCGCGACCCTGTTCGACCGCATGCAGCAGCGTCACGCCGCCCGCATGGCCGAACTCGGCTTGTAAATTACCCGCCGACCACGCGGCCCGGCACCAGGCGCAGTTCCGGTGCGCGGGCGGCAGCCTGGCGCGGTAGCCAGATCACGACCTGCTGATCGCGATCGGCGGACAGGGTCTGCACGGTGAACGTGAGCGTGCCCCGGCTCGGGTGTTCGAAGCCGAGGAGGCTGGGGATGTCCTCGGCCAGGCGGTGTGGTTGCCAGCGACGGGCGAATTCCGGTTCGGTGCACAAGAACGCGATGATCGACGCGATGCGTTCGTCGTCGGGTCTGCGCAGCCGGGTCCTGGCGAGCTGGTCGGCGAGGTGATCGGCGAACTGGGCCCAGTCGGTGACCGTGGTGCGGGCCAGTGGATGACGGAAGGTCCAGACGGCCAGGTTGACCTGATCCGGGTCGTCGAGCAGGCCGAGCGGGCCGACCAGGTCTTCCCACGCGGAGTTCCAGGCCAGCACATTGGCGCGCGGGCCGAGCGCGAACGCGGGCGTCGGCGCGAGCGCGTCGATGACGCTGCGCAACGCGGCGGGCACCTGATCCAGGACCGGATCGAAAGCCGTACTCGGGCAACGGGATTCGCTGCTCGTGGTCAAGGCCAGCCAGCCGAAGTGGGCGCGTTCGGTGTCGTTGAACCGCAGCGCGGTGGCGAGCGCGTCGACCACCGCCATCGACGGATTGGTGTCGCGGCCCTGTTCGAGCCTGGCCAGATAGTCGGCGCTGACACCGGCGAGTACCGCGACCTCCTCGCGGCGCAGGCCGGGAGTGCGGCGCCTGCCGCCGCCGGGCAGGCCGACGTCCTCGGGACGAAGCTCGGCGCGGCGGGCGACGAGAAGCTCCGCGAATGCCGAACGGGCACCCGGTCGATCTGCCATGTCTTCGCCTGCCATGTCTCGATAGTGCCCGGTCCTGGTTCCCGCAGCCACGCCCTGCCGGGTCCAGGATAACCGCGGTCTGGCTAGCGGACCACGGTCCGGTCAGGGTGGAGTCATGACTTCCTCGACACAGACCCAGCAGCTCAAGACCGGATCCTGGGCGCTCGACGCCAGCCACTCCACGGTCGCCTTCACCGTGCGCCACCTGGGCATCGCCAAGGTCCGCGGCGGTTTCACCCGCTTCGAGACCGAATTCGTCGTCGACGAGACCGGCGCCGCGACCATCGGCGCCACCATCGACCTCGACTCCTTCGACACCGGCAACGCCGACCGTGACGCCCACGTCCGCAATGCCGATTTCCTCGACGTCGCCAACCGCCCGACCCTGAGCTTCCGTGCCACCGGGTCGGTCCGGGTCGCCGAGTCGTTCACCGTCACCGGCGAGGCCACCCTCGGTACCGTCACCAAGCCGGTGACGCTCGACGTCGAATGGGGTGGGGTCGCCGACTACATGGACGGCACCCGCCACGCCGGTTTCTCCGCGACCGGCACCATCAAGCGCACCGACTTCGGCGTCGGTGTCCCCATGCCGGGCATGCTGTCGGATGCCGTCAAGATCGAGCTCGACATCGAGCTGGTCGAGCCCGCCTGAGGCGTTCGCTCACAGCGCAGCTGGGCACGGGGACGGCGGTGTTCCCGCTCGACTAGCCTGGAGGCGACAACACAGGACTCTTACGTTCGGAGGTTGGCCGTGGAGGTCAAGATCGGTATTTCGGATAGCCCGCGTGAGCTCGTGATCAACAGCGCGCAGAGCCCTGAGGAGATCGAGGCGCTGGTGACCGAGGCGCTGGGCGGCGCGAGTGGCGTCGTCTCGCTGACCGATGAGAAGGGCCGCAAGTTCCTGATCCAGGCGGCCAAGGTGGCCTACGTGGAGATCGGCTCGACCGCCACCGGCCGCGTCGGCTTCGCCACGGTCTGAGTCCTGACAGCGAAAAGCCCCGCACCGGCATCCGGTGCGGGGCTTTTCCTGTGGTCTGTCAGCCGATGGGGTGCAGCGGGACGTGCTTGAGGCCGCCCCAGGCGAGGGCGACGGTGGTGTCGACCGCTTCGTCCTTGGGGATCGGGCGGTCGGCCTCGAGCCAGTAGCGGGCGGTGAACTGGCTCGCGCCGACCAGGCCGACGGCCAGGATGCGGGCGCGGTAGGGATCGAGGCCGGAGTCGTGGGCGACGAGGTCGAAGACCGCGTCGACGCAGGCCTCGGTGGCCTGCTCGACCCGGCGCTGCACCTGCGGCTCGCTGGTCAGGTCGGATTCGAAGACGAGGCGGAAGCCCTGCATCTCGTTGTCGACGAAATCGAAGTAGGCGTTGACGGCGGCGCGCACACGCTGCTTGTTGTCGGTGGTGGAGCGCAGCGCCTGGCGCACGCTCGACACCAGGATGTCGACATAGTTCTGCAGCACCGCCAGGTACAGCTCCAGCTTGCTCGCGAAGTGCTGGTAGAGCACCGGCTTGCTGACGCCTGCCACCTGGGAGATCTCGTCCATGCCCGCGGCGTGGTAGCCGCGCTGCACGAACACTTCGCTGGCCGCGAGGAGCAGCTGCTGGCGCCGCTCGTCACGGGGCAGCCGGGTGCCGCGCTTGGCCGGGACCGTTTCCGGCACCGATCGGCGCGAGGTCATGCGGTCCACGAGGTCTGTCATCTCGGCTCTCTTTGTCGATTACCCCGGCCCAGGGGTGTTCGGTCCGGTATCCCACGAACGATACCCGCACGGTGTTCCCATGAAGTTTCGCCCTGGAAATGTAGTACCAGGCCTCAGGGTTCGCCGGGCCGTAACCGTGCGATCTGCTGCGGCCGCCGCGAGGGCGGGGTTGCGCACTGTGAGAATCTGGTGGGGTGACCGACCGACCGGAACGACCATCCGGCGGCGGGCGCGATGTCGCTCGCCCCACGCAACCCACCGAGTCCGGTTCTGTGACGTCGGCGCCAGAAGGGCGAGAACTGCAGGTCTACGACCCGCTCGGGCTGTATCAGCCCGCCGACCGATCCCGGCAGCCGTTGCGCGCCCACTGGAACCCCGCCGACACCGACAACGGCAGGCCGCGCAGCCCGCAGCGCGACGCGAAGAAGCAGAGCGCGATCGGCCGGTTCGTCCGCCGCTACGGCTGGCGGGCCTACGCGCTGCCGGTGTTGCTGGCCGTCACCGTGCTGGTGGTCGTCGACGCCCTGCGCGCGAACCCGATGCCCGCCGCGAACGATCCCGGTTTCGGCGCGCTCAGCCCCAAGGTGGCCCAGTCCGGCATCATCGGCGCACCACCCGGCGACGGGAAGTTCCCGCCCGACCTGCCGCTCGGCGCGCTGCCGGAGGGCGGCGACTACGTCGACCGCGCGGCGGGCACCTGGCATGTGGTGCCGGGCACCAGCGCCCAGGTCGGCACCGGCACCGAACGCGTCTTCCGCTACACCGTCGAGGTGGAGGACGGCATCGACACCGCACCGTTCGGCGGTGACGTCGCCGTGGCCAAGATGGTCGAGACGACCCTGGCCAACCCGAAGAGCTGGACCCACGACCCCCGCTTCGGCTTCCAGCGCATCGACACCGGCGAACCCGATTTCCGCCTCTCGCTCACGTCGCGTGAGAGCACCCGCGCCGCCTGCGGATTCGAGATCCCGATCGACTCGTCCTGCTACAACGCCGACATCGACCGCGTCGTGCTCTCCGAGGTGCGCTGGGTGCGTGGCGCGCTCGCCTTCGACGGCGACATCGGCTCCTACCGGCAGTACCAGATCAACCACGAGGTCGGTCACGCCATCGGCTACCACGGGCATCAGCCGTGCGAGACCGACGGCGGGCTCGCGCCGATCATGATGCAGCAGACCTTCGGCACCAAGAACAACGACATCGCGTTGCTCGATCCGGACGGTGTGGTGCCCGCCGACGGCAAGACCTGCCGCTTCAACCCCTGGCCGTACCCGCGCGGATAGTGCGGTGGCCCATGCGGGACCATGGGTGGGAAGAACAGCGCGGCTTCCCACGTTGCATGTACCAGGAATACCGCCGATAAACACAGGAGCTCTGACGTGTCATTCAACGGGTCCCTGCCGCCGCTCGTCGAGCCGGCCGCGGAACTGACCAAGGACGAGGTCGCTCGCTACAGCAGGCACCTGATCATCCCCGATCTGGGCGTCGACGGTCAGAAGCGGTTGAAGAACGCCAAGGTGCTCGTGATCGGCGCGGGCGGGCTGGGTTCGCCCGCCCTGCTGTATCTGGCCGCGGCCGGTGTCGGCACGCTCGGCATCGTCGAGTTCGACGAGGTCGACATGTCGAACCTGCAGCGCCAGGTCATCCACGGCGAGTCCGACATCGGCCGCCCCAAGGCCGACAGCGCCCGCGATTCCGTCCTGGAGATCAACTCCGGGATCGACGTGCGGCTGCACAAGATCCGGCTGGAGCCGGACAACGCCGTCGAACTGTTCCGTGAGTACGACCTGATCGTCGACGGCACCGACAATTTCGCGACCCGCTACCTCGTCAACGACGCCGCCGTCCTCGCGGGCAAGCCCTACGTGTGGGGCTCGATCTACCGCTTCGAGGGCCAGGTCTCGGTGTTCTGGGAGGACGCCCCCGACGGCCGCGGCATCAACTACCGCGACCTGTACCCGGAGGCCCCGCCGCCGGGTATGGTCCCGTCCTGCGCCGAGGGCGGCGTGCTCGGCGTGCTGTGCGCGTCGATCGGTTCGGTGATGGTGACCGAGGCGATCAAGCTGATCACCGGCATCGGTGAGACGCTGCTCGGCCGTCTGATGGTCTACGACGCACTGGACATGAACTACCGCACCATCAAGCTGCGCCGCGATCCCGAGCGTCAGCCGATCACCGAACTGATCGACTACGAGGCGTTCTGCGGTGTGGTGTCGGAGGAGGGCATGGCCGCCGCGGCCGGGTCGACGATCACCGCCGCCGAGCTGAAGGATCTGCTCGACGCGGACAAGGTCGAACTGATCGACGTCCGTGAGCCGGTCGAGTGGGACATCGTCCACATCAAGGGCGCGACGCTGATCCCCAAGGACCGCATCCTCTCCGGCGAGGCGCTGGCCGAACTGCCGCAGAACAAGCCGATCGTGCTGCACTGCAAGACAGGTATCCGCTCGGCCGAGGCGCTGGCCGCGCTCAAGCGCGCCGGTTTCGCCGACGCCACGCACCTGCAGGGCGGTGTCGTCGCCTGGGCCAAGCAGGTCGATCCGTCGCTGCCGGTCTACTGATCGGGTAGCTGCACTGTTGCCGACCTCGCCCAAGGTTGCGGCGAGGTCGCAAAGTGGAGTGTGCCAGCGTGCCTTCGGGGTTGCGGCGCCGCGGCGGGGTTACGGTACGGCCGTGACCTCAGTCGAACCTCCCGAGCATGTGCGCGCCACATTCGGACTTCGCGAAGTGACACCGGTCTGCCTCGGCGACTGGGACGGTGGCTGGCGAATGGGTGACGTGGTGCTGAGTCCGGTGGCCGATCACGCGCGGGCCGCGTGGTCGGCGAAGATACGCGAGACGCTCGCGGTCGACGGCCTGCGGGTGGCGCGCCCGGTGCGGGCCACCGACGGCCGGTATGTGGTCTCGGGCTGGCGCGCCGACACCTACGTCGACGGCGCGCCGGAAGCGCGCTACGACGAGGTGGTGTCGGTGTCGCTGCGGTTGCACAAGGCGACGGCGCAATTGGACCGCCCCCGTTTCCTGGTCCAGCCCCCGGTCGCGCCCTGGGTCGACGTCGACGTGTTCGTCGCCGCCGACCGCGCCGCCTGGGAAGCGGTACCACTGCGCAGCCTGCGCACCGGCGGCGTCCCGATCTCCACGACCCCCGACGCCCAGCGCAGCCTGGAACTGATCGGCCAGCTCTCGACCCTGCGCAAGCCGGTCCGCAGCCCCGACCAGCTCGTCCACGGCGACCTCTTCGGCACCGTCCTGTTCGCAGGCGCGCACACCCCCGGCCTCACCGACATCACCCCCTACTGGCGCCCCGCCATCTGGGCCGCCGGCGTTGTCGTCATCGACGCGCTGGCCTGGGGCGGCGGCGACGACGGACTCCTGGACCGCTGGTCCAGTCTGCCGGAATGGCCGCAGATGTTGTTGCGCGCGTTGATATTCCGCCTGGCCGTGCACGCGCTGCACCCGCGTTCCACCCCGGAGGCCTTTCCGGGTCTGGCCCGCACGGCGGACATGGTTCGGTTGGCGTTGTAAGCGAATTGCGCCGATAGTGACCGATGGGTCTGATGTGATGTCAAATCCGTTGAGACCCAACGTTTCCTGGGATATCCCGTGCTATCTTCATCGAGCATCGCCGCCATGTGTCCTGCGCCGGACCGGGGGACCCGTGCGGCCCGTCATGAGCGGTGAGGATTGCTGCGGGTGAGAATCCAGCCCAGACAACAGATTCTGGATATTTGGAGAGCCATGCTCTCGGCCTGCTACCGGGACGAGAAATGGCATTGGGACGGAGTCCTCGGCGCCAATTCGATCAGTGATTCCGAACAGCTGCTGTGCCTGCTGTATCCGGCCACCGAGATCGAGAGCTTCGCGCTGGACCGCCCCGAGGCGATGTCCGACGACGTCAGGGTCGTCCTCGAAGCGTTCGGCGGACAGGCCGGCATCGGGATCACGGTGCTCGGCCTGGTCGAGGAGTACCTGGCCCGCAACACCGATCCCGACGGCCTGCCCCGCTTCGACGCCGGCAGCTACCTGCGCGCCACCGGCGACACCGAGCCGACACCCGCCCAGCACACGCTCGAAGTGGTGGACGGCTACGCGCTGTCGGTCAGGCTGTGCATCGCGGCGCTTGGCTTCGCGCGCGTGTTCGACCGCTGGGCGCACACCGAGCGGCGCACCGACATCAGCGCCAGGATCGCCGAACTGAATACCGGCCTGAGCACCCGGCTGACGGCCGCGATGACCGGCCTGGTGCGGAGTTTCGTGGTCAGCACGGCCTCCCCGCGCTCGCCCTCAGGTAAGGCGATGCTCGGCATGCTCAACCAGTCGGGCCAGCCGGAGAAGATGGTCGTGCACGCGGTCTCGCGCAGTCTTGAGCGCGTCCGCGCCCGCTTGCGCGACGACGTCACGCTGGGCCGGGCACCGGAATCCGAAATCGACGACGAGGATTTGCTGTTCGAGTGCGGCTGGAGCTGGGGCGTCGTGCAGGGCGCTGGCCCGGTGGACGTCGTGCCGACGGCGATCGGCTCCGGCATCGGCTACGCCGACCCCAGACCCTCCCTGTACTTCACCATCACCGCGCTCGACGCCATCGACGACGTGCTCTCCCCGCGCACCCGAGAGCTCGACCTGCTCGACGACACCCAATACCGCCTGGCCGAGGCGCTGCGCGTCCGCTGGGAGATCACCCAGCGCTACTGGGCCACGATCGCCCGGTTCGGCAGCGGCACCTGGCCGCTGGAGGACATCCCGTGGCGCACCTCCGACGGCGAGGAGTCCGACTACTTCTCGCTGATCGTCTCCGCGGTGCTGATCCGGGAACTGGTGACCCGCACCGCCTCCGACGACGACCTGACCCGCGCGATCGGCATCTTCGACGAACTGGCCCGCCGCGGCCGCATCATCCGCAGACCCACCAGGGACGACCCGTCGGTCGCCCTGCATCACCCCGGCGTCCGGATAGCCCTGCGCGGCAGCGAACTCGTCGAGGACGGCGGCCCCCTGCTGGAGTGGATCGTCTCCGATTTCGCGCCGGTCCTGCTGAAGCGCAGTCTGCAGGCGGCGCGCGTGTCGGGCGACATCATCGCGCGCGACCGGCTGATGGAACTGGCCAAGCAGGTGATGGACCATCTCGACCTGCGCATGATCACCGACGGTGACGCCGCGGGCCTGTGGGACGACCCCGGTGCGGCCTTCGGCGCCGCGGTGAAGGCCGGGCAGACCCTGCCCTCGTGGTACATGACCAAACGCGTCATCGAATGTCTGGTCACCGCCGACCGGACCTACCGGGAGGCGCCGTTGCGCTCGCCCGCCATGGTCGTGCGCGCGGTCGAACTGCTCAACGAGGCTGAGCACCTGCTGAACCGGGAGATGCTCGATGTCGGCGTCGAGGACACCTCGGCCAACCGCATCGCGCTCGACGGCGTCGAGCAGCAGCTGGCCAGGGCGCGCGACGTGGTGGATCTGCAACCGGGAACGGCGTTCACGCTGGCCTCGGCAGCCCTGATCGAACTCGACCGGCTCTCCTACGCTCGTCTCGACGCGATGCGGAGCATCTGAGGGCATGATCGTTTTCGCCACCTCGGACAAGGGCGGCACCGGACGGTCGGTGACCAGCTGCAACCTGGCCTACCGGCTGGGGTTACGCGGCATCAGCACGGCATATCTCGACTTCGACTTCGGCTCACCGGGCGCGGGCGCGGTATTCGAGATCGGCGCGGTCGAACGAGGCACTCTGAACGGCAACGGTCTGCACTCGTATCTGCGTGGCTACAACAGCCTGCCGCAGCGCCTCGACGTGCTAGCCGCCACGAATCGGAATGCCTTGCGCAGTCAGCGGTCTCGTAGCGGCAAACTGGTCCTGCTGCCAGGTGACGCGGGCGGCGGCGAGGCCATGCCGGTCATCGACGCGCAGGTGGTACGCCGCTGCCGCGAGCTGCTACTCGACCTGGACAGCACCTTCAAGGTGGTGATCGTCGACCTGAGCGCGGGCCGCTCGGCGGCCATGCAGATCGCGCTGGAAGCGACCCGCCCGCGGGATATGCCGGGCAAGGAGGTGCACTGGCTGGTCTATCACCGCTGGACTCGTTCGCATCTGATGGCCGCGCAGGGCCTGGTGCACGGGCCCAACGGCTTGCTGAAGATCGGTGTCGACCTCGGCTACGCCGCCGATGATCTGTCGGCCCGGATCCGCTTCGTGCGCACGGCGGTTCCGTGTGTCACCGGCGAGCACACGGCCGGCAGCGGACCCCAGGCAGCGTGGCTGCTCAAGCAGAACGACACCCTGCGCTCGCTCGCGGCCGAGTATCGGCTCGGCATGGGCGCGCTGCTGGGGGAGACCCCGGTCGAACCGGTGCTCCAGTGGCGGGAGCAGATCGTGCTCGACGCGGATGTGAACGCAGGCATCGCCAATCGCGCCACAGTCGATGCGTTCGAGGAACTGGCGCGAAAGCTGTGGGATCCCGCAACGTGGGTGCGGGTGTGAAGTCCGACGGGGTATAGCCAGTGGTGAGCTGTGCGTGCCTTCCGGCGTTGTCGCCGCCGACGCCCGCAACAACAAAATGGCGCGACGCACGTAACCACAGCTACCGATCCAGGGCGGAGATGCTGAGTACACTTCGCTCGATTTCGATGTGAGGGACCAGGCCCGGGCGGCTAAGCTTGACCTTATACGTGTTCTTGTGCGCAATCGCAAGGGAGCAGATGATCACCACCGCGGATACTGTGCAATATCGAGCGCCGACGCACGCTGATCTGCCTGACGTTCATTTGATCGACGGCGCGGCCTTTCCGGACGACCGCTACTCGTTCACCGCCCTCCGTCAGCTGATCGTGGACGTGGGCAGATCCCGCAGTGTCGTCGCCGTCGAGCCGAACGGCGGCGACGAGGAGGTGGTGGGATACGCGCTGACACTCATGGGCGAACCTGGGACGGCCTGGCTGCTCAGCCTGGCGGTCTCGCCCGATCGACGCGGCCGCGGGTACGGACATGGGTTGCTCTTGCACAGCATTGCGGCGTGCCGGCGCATGGGGGATGCCGACGAGATCCGTTTGACCGTCGACCCGAAGAACGCTACCGCCTACCGGCTTTTCCGCGCCTTCGGTTTCGTGCGGCGCGAGGGCGAAGATCAATACTTCGGTAAAGGCCATCCGCGCGACGTGCTGGCCCGCAAGATGCACCGACTCGACGACATGCACCTCGTCGACGACGGCGACGACTGTTCCGGAAAAGATTCGGCCGAGTTGGCGCTGAAGTCCCGGATGATGAGGTGACTACAGCCGAAACCATCGACGGACCAGTAGCGCGAAGAACACCGACATCGAGACGACACCGAGCCATGCCTCCACCGCGAACAGGACTCGCGCTCCCGGATCCATCCCCGCGACATTGTTCGGATCGAGCGGATTCAGAAAAGTGAGTATGCCCAGGTAGGCTGCTTCGCTCCAGGGCTTGGTTCCCGCCAACAGCAGCGCAACGGCTGTGCAGAGGGCGATTTGCAGGACAACCCAGCCGAGTAGCCGAAACGGCCGGTAGCCGTAGCCACAGAGCAGGTCGGCGACCCTGCTCGCGCCGCGCTGCAGGCCAGGTGCGAGAGTGCGGCGGTGGGCACGGGCCAGCGCGAGCCCACACCGGTCCTCGGCTTCGGAATTCCGGGCGCGGCGGTACAGCTCCATGGCTCCATCCCAGGCCCGAATCGCGTGTGCGGGCAACCTACGGCGGGTCGATTCGGCGGCGAGCACTTCGAATTGAGCTGCGAGCAGAATATTTTGAGTCGGACTCAGCCGCACCGGACCGCGTAACTCGACCTCGGCGGCAATCAGTCCGGCGAACAGTGGCGTAAGGCCAACCCACTCCTCGTCGTTGGGGCTGACGTTCGGTACTTCTTCGTATAGCGTGCCGAATCTCAGTTTGTTGCTTTGCCGTTCATGAGTGAGCAGCTCGCGATGATAGCTTCCGAGGAGCGCCTCTACGCGTGTGTCGAGGTCGTTCAGGCTGTCTGCTCCGGCGATCTCGGACGAGTCCAGAGTTTTCGCGTAGTGCTCGGCGCTATCCCGGACAGCTCTGCTGACGCGGTCGCTCTGCGATGGCTGTCCTTCACTACCGTTCCGGGTCGAGCCATAAGCGCGTACGGCGTAGTAGGTCGCAATATCGATTCGGCGTTGTATCTGGGCGACGCGAGCGTCCCACTGCTTGGCGTACCCAGCTGCTGTCTGGAGGTCCCGCCACAGGGTTCGCATCGAGGCGGGGACCTGAGCGCCCGGCATCCACAGGTGGGCCAGATGCTCGTGCACCGGAGCGAGGATGTCGACCTGGCGGCCTTCGTCGAACCCCTCGGCCGAGCGCACTCGCGCGTCGATCACCGTGAGGAGCCAGTCGTGGGCGGCCACATCCTGACAAAACCGCAGGGCATCGGGAAGATCTGTCGACTGCTTCACCGTGACTCGCAGGGTCCTGGTGAGGTCGTCCTCCACGCGTAGCGATACCGCCGGCCCGGCACTGCCACCGATGACGGCGCTCCACCGCAGGCGCGTCGTCGGTGCCCGGAGGGGCGGTTTCTGATCCAGGAGCGGCGATGACCGCAGGCCGTCGAGATGGAGGGCGCTGATGGAGCCGAGGTCCAATGTGTTGCTGTCGCGCGGGGCGAAATAGCCTGCCGCCAGCTCCTTGTCGGCGACAGCGTGATCGGGCAGATCGCCGATGACCTCGGTGACCCCGATTCGAGTGATGTAGTGCGACCATGGCATGCGCTTCTTCTGCTGAGCCCGCACCACGGTGGTGTGCGAGGACAGCTGCGCGATGCGCCCACCCACCAGAACCACGGTCGAGGATACGGTTCCGACGGCACGCGCAGTCGAGCGAGCCGTCGCACCCCAGCCCAGATGACAGTCGACGCCGGTTGCGCGCCGCGGTGAAAAGGCGAGCGGCCCCGGTCGTTCACGGCGGATGACGGCAGCGCCGGCCACCGTCGACAGCACCTCGTCGGTGGCCGGACCGTCGAGGGTCAGCGAATGCGGTAGCAGGCATGTGCGGATCTCGCCAAGGGCTACCAGCGGGGTAGGCGGGCGTGGCGCGGTGTGACGAGGAGCAGGCGAGCGGGTGTCCGCGTTCGTGTCTGCCACGATCAGGACCCGTCCAGCAGCAGATGGCCGACGCGTTCGACGACCCTGGCGGGAACCGGCACCTGGTCGTCGCTGCCCTGGGCGGCGACCAGGGCGGTGACATCGGAATCGGGAGCGAGGTGATCGAGGATGACCCGCACAGCCGACTCGATCAGCAGGTAGCGCTTGGGCAGCATCGACAGCGTCCGGTAGGCAGTGAAGGGCGCCGCGTCGGGGTTGAGTCGCAGTACCGGCGGCAGGTCCTTCCAGTCCTCGGGCCATTCCTGGTCGGCGGGCCACAGTTGTGGGTCGACCACCGGCGCACCGCGGTAGCGCAGCATCCCCAGTCTCAGGAGTTGCCACACGGCGGCCAGGAACGGGCACGACCACCGCCGCGCCCCGTCCCGGTCGTGCCATAACTCCACATCGAGGAAGATCGAGTGTTCACCGCGGCCGTACTCCTGCGGCGGTCGATACGGTTGCGGCCGCATGGCCTGGCGCGAGGTGGCGTTTTGCTCCCGGCGGCCGTTGCACAGCCAGCCGAGTTCGTCCGTCGGTGGGCGTCCTCCGGTGGTGACCCCCTCCGCTTCCGGCTGGGCGATGAGCCGTGCCGAGACCATCTCCGCGACAGGGGTCGGCGCGCCGACGGCGACCCCACCGGCGAACATCGGAGCTTCGTGGCAGCTGGATTCGCGGGCCAGGTAGTCGATGGTGAGACCGGCCTCGGCGGCGGCGCCCAGGAGTCGGTCGAGCACCTTGCCCGGCTCGAAGCGGGGTTGGAAATAGTCGTCCGTGAGATAACAGGTGCTCACCCGTGTCTCCGGTCCGAACTCGATTCGGGCCGATTCGATGAACGCTGCGACCAGTGGGACGGCACGTCGGAATTGCGAGCGAACCATGTCGGTGTCATAGAGGATCTCTTCGTGCCGGAAGTGGCAGACCTCGATGGACAGGTGGGCCATGGGTAGCGGCGTGACCTCGGTTTCCTCCGAGGCCTCCCGATAGATTGGTGAACTCATCTGCTCGAATCCCAGATCGCCGGATCGGTAAGGTGCCGAGCAAGTTTGGTGTACGCGTCGACGGTCGAGGGATTGGCGAGCCTGGCTCCGACATCGTTGTCGAGGATGATCTGTTCACGCCACTGCAGCATGGGCTCGATCGGAGTCTGTCCCAGTAGCATCGCGGCGCCGATTTCTTCCTTGTTGGCTAGTTTTTGCAGCGCTTCGGCCTGCACCTTCACCCAAGTGTCCTGTGCTGAGTCCACCGCCCGGGTCGAATCCGACTCGGCGACCGCCGTTCGTACACAGCGCATCGAAGCCTGGAAAGCGGCTTTGTTGTGGCCCCGTGCAGCAGCGGTCGCGAGTATCCCGTGTGGTCCGTGCACCAGACCGCTTGCCGCCAAGACATGCTGACGCGTCCACCGGTGAAATACCAGCCAGCGCCGCTTGCGGTTGCTCAACACAGCGGATGCGGTCGCGCCCAACGCGATATCCAGGGCGGCTGAGCGTCCGGCGCTGAGATCGACTATCACCACGTCGAATTCGGTCATCAGCTGCCCGAGAAGGGTAGCTGCGCGCACGACACTGACATCGTCATAACCGAATTCGCCGCCACCGATTTCCCCGGGCAGCAAGACCAGGCTCCTCCCCCGGGGGGCGTCGCGGCGGAGCTCGGTGCGATCGGTTTCGCGGACTACGTTCAGGCGTACAGGCTCATTGATGGCCCCGCTCAGATACGAATGCAGGCCGCTACCCTCGGTGACTCCGCGTTCGGCCCCGCTGATCTCGAAGAGGGCACCAGCTGTAGGCGAGCCGAAATCGAAGTCCACATACGCGACGTCCAATCCACTCATCCACAGCCGGTAGGCGATATTGCAGCTGGTGACCGAGCGCCCCGTCCCGCCCTTGTCCGAGGTCGCGAAGACCAGGATCGGATCGAGGTCGGTGGCTCTCATCGGGTGGCGTCCTCCCGCGCGAAGGCGAGCACGTCGAGCCGTCGCAGTGCATCGGTGGCCAGCGCTTCGGCGGTGTGCGGACGTTTGTTCATGAGTTCGCGGGCCCGGTTGAGCGACTGTTCTATCTCTTTCAGGTCCTTGAAGCGCGGCGAGTTCACCGAGTCGCCGACCTGCAGCATTTCCTGATTGAGGAGGTGGTCGGCCTCGCTGATCTTGCCCTGCGCCGACTTTTCCAGTTCGCGCGAAGACAGCGGGGGCTGGGAGTACATGGTGTGCGCGACGACCAAGCACTCCATCATGCGTTCGGTGAGGAACCAGGACGGCGCGGCGGTGTCGCCATCGGTGCCCAGGTTGTCCCAGAGATCCTTGGCACGTCCGCTGGTTATCGCTCTGTCTTGCATGTGCTTGTACGCCGACCTGGCAAAGCTGAGGAGCTGCTCGCGGGTTTCCACGTCGCGCGCCAGCTGAGCGGCCAACAGGCTGCGCTTGAGCAGCAGGGTGGTGAAGTCGCTGACGTAGTAGCCGATCAGCGGACCCGCATGGAGATCCTCGGATCCCCTGAGCGTCAATGTGAGTCCTGGATGGTGCAACAGTTCCGCCGCGTGGTCCGGTACTGGCCGGCTGGTGACGTTCCCATGATCGGCTAGCCTGCGCAGCACCTCGACCGTGCGCCCCAGATCTGTCGTCGACCGATTTTCCAGCAGGTCCTGGATGAGGAACGACGTCACGGCCAGGCTGTAGTAATAGGACTGTTTGCCGTCGGAGGTGCGCCACGGCAGGTCCTCGAGCGGCCAGCGCCCGGTGCCGAAGCGTGCGATCGTCGACCAGTACCGCTGCGCCAAGTCGCCGCGGCGCTTCAGCGAATCCACCAGCTCGGCCTGGTGCGGCTGGAAGAGGTCTGGTTCCGAGGTTCGTTGGGAATGAAGGTCTTTGATGCCGTCGAGGGCGACAAGAGTGAAATAGAGGTACGGCTGGTTGATCGCGTATCCGGGCTGGGTGGCGATCCGGGCTGTGATGTCGGAGTCGGACTCGTAGTCGATCCCCGAGCCGATTCCCCACGTCCAGCCGCATTCGAACGCCCGTTTGTCATCGCGTAGCTCGACATCCTTCGTGTGGCCGCTGCGCACATCGGCCAGCGCCCGTGAGCGAAGGTCGCCGAGTGCGGCGGAGAAGTCTGCGATGACGTCCTTGGCCGGGGCACCGGTCTGGTTGACCAGGTTCAGGACTTGCTGCCCGGCGGAGGAGGTGAACGGCGGCGTGTGCATCACGAAGCTGCGGGCCAAGCCGATCATCGCAGAGGTGAGGCGGTCGCTGACCCGAGGCTTCAGTGCCGTGACGCGTTCGCTGAGTTCCTCGGCCTCGCGGCGCACGTCCTTGCCCAGATACTGCTCGAGACGCCGAAGCACTCGCAGTGCGGCGATACACAAACTCAGTGACATCGAGTACGAGTCGACGACCTCGAGCGCCCGCTGCGCGTCGGTGGGTGCCCCGAAGCCCGCGTCGCGAAAGTAGCTGCCACCAGCGAATGTCGGCTCGCCGTCAGCGTCGGTGTAGGTGTCGAAGAACTCCTCGATCTTGGTTACCAGGGCGGCGCCGACTCGGATGTCGTCGCCCAGCACCGCAACGACCGCGGCTACGTCGTCGGCGGTCGCGATACTGTCCGGGTCGACGCCGAAATTCGCCAACTCGCTCGACGGGTACAGCAGGCACATCAGCTGTTCGGCATCGCTGACCGAATTCCGGCCGTCGCGCCCGCCCCAGACCCACTCGCCTGCGCGGAACGAGGTTTGCAGGTGTGCTCGCCAGAGATCCAGAAGCTGTTGCCGCGGTCGTATTCTCATCGATATCCCCTCGATCCAGCCAGGCAACGCCAGTATGCCGACTTGATTGCGGCATTGTCATCGGTTGTGCCGTAATACGTTTCACGTCTACCTCGGTCCACAGCACAACAGTGAAGGCCCGTCTCGGGGAAGGGGCGGTGATCGTTGGTCCCGATCGGTGGCGCAGTAGATTCCGCGTGGTGCAGGTGTAAAATCCGATCGGGTATCGCTGGAATCGCCACGGTTCCAGCCGGATTGATAGGGGCCTGCGGTCGTGGGTGGCGCCGTATACGCCGAGTCGACGGCGTCAGTGCGTGTCGAGGATGTACCGCTGTCGCATGTGTCCGTCGAGGTCGGGCACTTCTACATGGCGGACCTGCTCAACGGCGAAGCGCCGATCGCCGCCCAATTCCGGCGTGTGGCACGGCTGCTCGATGCGTTCACCGCGATCGCCCGGCAAGACTTCGCCGAGGCCGCCGGCGGCGCCTCACGGGTGCGGGCGAGTACCTGCTTCCTGCTCGACGACTACTTCCAGCCCGATACCGATCCGCGCCAGGTCGTGCCGACCCTGCTGCGCATCGCCGAGGAGAGCGGCGTCCGGATCGACTACCTGGCCAGCCAGGCCGGGTGCAGCCGGTATCTGCGCCGTCGGCACGACGAGCCGCGGATTCCGCTGGCGCAGATGGTCGCCGACTCGATCGTGGCCGAACCGGCGCCGGGCAGTACCGGGCGCAGGCCGCCGACGGCGGAGTCCGGTTGGCTGTGCAACGGCGAGCGGTCCAGCGATCACGAGCCGGGCCAGGCCATGGAGGTCGACTACCGGCCGCCGGTGGAGTTCGCCGCGCGCAATCACAACATCTTCCTCGACGTCGAGATGTGGCGCGATCGTGGCACGGGCCACGAGGTGCTCTGGTCGGCTCCGTTCCTGGCCGCGGTCTGGCAATTGCTGCGCCTGGGCATGCTCCGCTACGAGGGCAAGGCCGTGGTCGACGCCGAGTACTGGCAGCCGGGGCACGAATGGCCCGCGCGCTGGGCGGACTTCCCGAGCGTCATCCGGCTGCGGGAGCGGGCGGCGCCGTTCGCCGCGTTCCGCTCACTGTCGCTGCTGCCGCAACGGTACGTGGGCATCGAGCACGCGGTGCGGATGATTCTCGACCACACGCGGCCCGACCCCGATGTCGTCCGGCTCATCGCCGGGCACGCGCGCGAACAGGGGATCGCAGGGACCGACGACGTCACCGACCGGCTCTCCTACTTCTTCCTCAGTGGTCACTGATCCGATGCCGATACCAGCACATACGGGCAACGCTGCACCAATCCAACCCAGTGGACCGCTGGCGCTTCTCGGTGAAGTGCGCACCGGGCTGCTCCCGGAGTCGGCGGCTTTGAACCGTAGGTCGGCCGCGGAATTGCTGACTCTCGTTCGGGGCAGACGCGTGCAGTCGCGGGAACGGCCGGTCAGCTGGGCACAGTCCCCGGTGACTTCTGAAGGCGTCGACTGCAGGCTCGCCACCCCGGTCCGCACCCGGGTGCGGGCGGTCGGAACGGTCGCGGCCCACGCGGTCGTGCGGGGCGGGCGGATCCTGCAGAGCTCGGCGACGGCCACCGTCACCGCGGGGGAGGGTGCGCGGCGGCGCAGTTGGAGCCACTACCTGGGCCGGATCGGCATTGTCGAGATCATCACCCGGATCCCACCGGACATCGGCCCTCAGTTGGTCGACGGCTTCCTCGGTCCCAGTGACGCGACGACGGCCACGCTGGACCCTGGCGGGATCGCGGCCCGGTTGCACATGCGGGTACGCGCCGATCCGATGCTGAATCAGAAGCCGCCCATCCACACCAGCGCGTCGCGGTTGCGGTGGGCCGCGCGGGTGGACCGCGGGCAGGTGCCGAGCATGTCATTCGTCCTGCTCGACGACGAGACGCGACTGGCCTCGGTGGTGGTCGGCGACGAGGCGGAACTGGCTGGGGTGCAGAGTTTTTGCGAGGACCTGGCCATGCACGACTGGCTGCTGACGGTGCTCACCGAGATCATCGACGAAGCTGAGAGCGCCGAGTTCTCACGCAGCTCGCCGGCTCAGATTCTCTCCCCGCTGCTGGAACACCTAGCGCACCTATGGATGCCCGGTGCCTTCACACCAGCACCGTTGCGCGGCCTGTGGACGGGCCTGGAAGCCGATCCCGGATTCACCGTGCAGTGGAATTCCGGGATCGGTCAGCTGCGCGACCGGGTCGCGGTGGCGACACTCGACGCGTTGACCCGCAGCCATTTCCGCGGGTGATCCGCGATCAAGCGTCGGCGCGCCGGTCGTGTTCGGCGTAGTCGTAGCGACTCCGCGAGCCCCGGCCCTGATAGCGCGCCGAGACGGCCAGCCAAACAGATCGGTGATCGCGGCCACAACCAAGGCCGAAAAGTGGTGCCACACAGCCGAAAGCCACGTTCGGTGAGGGGAGCCGAACGTGGCTTTCGGGGTTTCGCTGGGTGGATCAGACGCTGGCGTAGGCCAGCGAGGGCGCCCGGTCGGCGGCGAAGCTGGTGCGCAGGTAGCACCACCAGGTGACCGCGGCCATCACCAGGAACACGACGGCGTAGGCCCAGAAGGCGGGGGCCATGGTCTTCAGGTGGACGTTGGACAGGCGCAGCGCCTGCTGGACGACGAAGCCGCCCGCCGCACCGACGGCGCCGATGACGCCGATGGCGGCGCCTGCCTGGCGCTTGGCCGAGATGGCGGCCTCGGCGATGTCGATGCCGTGCTCGGAGGCGTACTTCTTGGCGGTGGCGTTGAAGATCGACGGGATCATCCGGTAGGTGGAGCCGTTGCCGATGCCTGCCAGGACGAACAGTGCCAGGAAGGCGGCCAGGTAGAGCGGGAAGCTCTTCAGGTCCACCGCGAGGACGATGAACGCGACCGAGATCGACATGCCGCCGAAGACGTAGACGGTGATCTTGGCGCCGCCGCCGATCTTGTCGGAGACCCAGCCGCCGAACGGACGGCTGAACGAACCGACCAGCGCGCCGAGGAAGGCGAGGTTACCGAGGGTGGTGATCCAGCCGATCTTGGCCAGGTCGGGGAAGGTGGCCTTGATCAGCGTCGGGAAGGCGAAGGAGAAGCCGATGAACGAGCCGAAGGTGCCGATGTAGAGGAAGGCCATGATCCAGGTGTGCCGGTTGGTCAGGGCCAGCTTGTAGGACTTGCCGTCGGACTTCGCCTCGGCGATGGAATCCATGAAGTACAGCGCGCCCACGGTGGCGACGACGATGAACGGCAGCCAGAACAGCACGGCGAGGGTGATACCGAAGCGGTAGCCGCCCGCGTCCTTGGCCATCAGGTGGGTGCCGAAGGTGATCAGCAGCGGCACGATCAGCTGGGTCTGCGCGACACCGAGGTTGCCGCCCGCGGCGTTGAGGCCCAGTGCGGCGCCCTTCTTGCCCTCCGGGAAGAAGAACGAGATGTTGGCCATCGACGACGAGAAGTTACCGCCACCGACACCGGCCAGCGAGGCCAGCACGAGGAACACCCACATGGGCGTGCTCGGCTGGTTGACGAAGTACAGGATGCCGAGGGTCGGGATGAACAGCATCGCCGCGCTGAACGCGGTGAAGGCGCGACCACCGAATTTCGGGACGGCGAAGGTGTAGGGGATGCGCAGGGCGGCGCCGACCAGGGTCGGGATGGAGGTCAGCAGCAGGGCGTTGCTGACAGCGGTCGGGTTGCCCTTGCCCAGGCCGGCCAGAAAGTCGAAGCCGGCCAAACCCATGGTGGTGACGATGGAGCCCCAGATCACCCAGATGCTGAAGCCGAGGTTCTCGGCGAAGACCGAGAACCAGAGGTTCTTGCGGGCCGTCTGCTTGCCGCCGGCTTCCCAGAACTCCGGATTGTCGGGGTTCCACTGGGTCAGCCAGCGACCCTTCTTCTGATATTCGAAGGACGGGGCTTCCGTCTCCTGGCCGGTGGCGGCGATTGCGGTCATCGGCTTCCTCTCGATCGGGCTCGATAGAGGCGCATCGTCTTTCGTGGTGTTCGATGCGCCTCTTGCGGGGTCGAGATAAAGGTAGAAGCCGGTTGTTGCGTGGCAATGGCCTCAGGTGAAGTTCCAGCCAACTCGGCCTCACCGCCGAAAACGCGTGCTGGTGACTGCCTGGTTACATCAGCGATCCGGGTACTGCGCGATGAGCGAATCGAGGAAGCAGCGGGTCGCCTGCATGGCCTTGTCGGCGTCGCCGTCGATGACGGCCTGCACGAGCTCGGCGTGCTCGGTGTCGTAGGCGTCGTCGGAGCGGGCGGTGCGCGCGTGGATCACGTGCTCGATGATCGGCAGCAGCGAATCGTAGAACTCCAGATACACCGCGTTGTGGCTGGCGACGACGATCGCCCGGTGCAGTTCCACGTCGGCGGCGATGGCGACCGGGTCGGGTTCGGACCAGTTGCGGTTGCTGCGTTCGGCGAGCAGACGGCGCAGGTTGGCGATGTCGGTGTCGTCGCGGCGGCGGGCGGCCAGGCCCGCGGCGGTGGTGTCGAGGGCTTGGCGGAGTTCGAGGATGTCGCGCTCCTCGGCGTCGGCGAAGTACTTGGCCAGGGTGCCGCCCACCTCGGAGGTGGCGATCACATAGGTGCCCGAGCCCTGGCGCCGCTCGAGCATCCCCGCGTGCACGAGGGCCTGGACGCCTTCGCGCACGGTATTGCGCCCGGTCCCGGTGAGCTCGGTGAGCTCCGGTTCGGTCGGGATCCGTTGACCGACAGGCCAACGGCCGGAACGGATTTCGGCCCGAAGCTGCTCGGTGACCTGGGCGATGAGGCTGGTTCGCCGGACGGGTTGCACGTCAGCAAGGGTACCGCTGCTCACAAATCATTGCACCGATCATGGGGTCATCCTATGATTTGCTGATGCCGCCTCTCCGCGAATTCAAGCCAGACTCGAGCTCCGGGTCGACCGTGCTGGGCGACCGGCGGGATGCGGTTGGCCAGGTCAGCCCGTCCCCGGCGAGTTCCCCATGTGCTCCGGAGACCAGTAGTCGACTGTCGGCGCTGATTCGCGGCCGCCTGCTCGTGTTGGCGGCCATCGTTATGTCTGCGCTCACGTTGCGGTCCGCGGTGACCGCGTTCAGTCCGCTGGCGGAGGAGATCGGCGCTGATATCGGGTACGGGACCGCGATCGTCGGCGTGTTCGGCATGCTGCCGACCGCGATGTTCGCTGTCGCGGGGCTGGTCACGCCGCTGCTGGTGCGCCGTTTCGGGCTGGAGCGCACGGTGCTCATCGCGATGCTGCTGGCCGGGACGGGGTCGCTCACCCGCGTGTTCGCCGCCGGGACCGGCGAGCTGCTGGCCTTCTCCGGCGTGGTGCTGCTCGGTATGGGTATCGGCAATGTCGTGATCCCGCCGCTGGTGAAGCGGTATTTCGCCGATCAGCTGGCGGCGATCAGCTCCCTTTACATCGTGATGGTGCAGTTGAGCACCGTCGTGCCCGCGTTCGTCGCGGTGCCGCTGGCGCAGGACCATGGGTGGCGGATCTCGATGGGTGTGTGGGCGCTGGTCGGCTTCGCCGCCGCGGTGCCGTGGCTGTTCGTGCTGCGTGACCGCAAGGGTCGCGACCGGGTCGACGTCACCGCGCTGCCCGCCGAATCGTCAACGGCCGCAGGCAAAGTCTGGCGTTCGCCGGTGGCCTGGGGGATGGCCGCGATGTTCGGCATGACCTCGCTGACCACCTACGCGATGTTCGCCTGGCTGCCCAAGATCCTGTCCGACGCGGGCGCGAGCGCCGGTTTCGGCGGCAGCATGGTCGGGCTGTTCGCGCTGATGGGCCTGATCCCCGCGCTCGGCGCGCCGACCGTGGTCTCGCGGATGCGCAATCCGTTCCCCGTCGTCGTCGGCTGCATGGTGCTGTTCGTCATCGCCTTCGCCGGTCTGCTGATCGCGCCCATGAGCGTGCCGGTGCTGTGGGTGGTGCTGCTCGGCCTCGGCCCGAGCACCTTCCCGATGGCGCTGACCCTGATCAACCTGCGCACCCGCACCCCCCGGGGCTCGGCCGCGCTGTCCGGGTTCACCCAGGGCGTCGGTTACGCCGTCGCCTGCGCCGGCCCGTTGCTGTTCGGCATGCTGCACACCTGGACCGGCGGCTGGTCGGCCCCGTTCGCCATGCTGCTCGTTGCGCTGGGCGTGCTGCTCGCGGGCGCCTGGCAGGCCTGCAAGCCGCGGATGCTCGAGGACACTTGGAATTGATCGCGGAATCTCACCGTTCGAGTTGCGCGGGTGTGCGTCGAGAGTAATGCTGTGTAGGTCACACCTCACTGGGGTTTCTGGCAATTTCTGGCAGGTTCCTTACCTGTTGAAATCGCTGCGTCACATGCTGGAAACAAAGGCCTCAATCTCACCCCTCTGACCGGGCCTCGGTGAGAAACCGTTGATTCGGGCGCAATTTCCCGCAGCATTTCGGCAATACCCATTTCCTACCGTTGGGCCATCGCACTTTTGGGAGGCCCAACTTGAGCACGCTGAAGCGTAACCACGACATCGAGCACTGGGATGCGGAAGATGTCGCGGCCTGGGAGGCCGGCGGCAAGGATGTTGCCAAGCGCAACCTGATCTGGTCGGTGTTCGCCGAACACATCGGGTTCTCGGTGTGGTCGATCTGGTCGGTGATGGTGCTGTTCATGCCCGCCGACAAGTTCGGCATCGACCCGGCGGGCAAGTTCTTCCTGGTCGCCATGCCGACGCTGGTCGGCGGGTTCCTGCGGATCCCCTACACCGTGGCCACCGCTCGCTTCGGCGGTCGCAACTGGACGATCTTCAGCGCGCTGCTGCTGGTGGTCCCGCTGCTGCTGACGCTGTACTTCGTCACCCAGCCGGGCACCTCGTACACGACCTTCCTGGTCGTCGCCGCGTTCGCCGGTGTCGGTGGCGGCAACTTCGCCTCGTCGATGACCAACATCAACGCCTTCTACCCGCAGCGGCTCAAGGGCTGGGCGCTGGGCATGAACGCGGGCGGCGGCAATATCGGTGTCCCGGTGATCCAGCTGCTCGGCCTGCTGGTGCTGGTCACCCTCGGCGGCGACTACGCCTACCTCATCTGCGCGATCTACCTGGTCCTCGTCGGTCTCACCGCGGTCGGCGCGGCGCTGTACATGGACAACCTGACCAACCAGAAGGCCGACCTGTCCTACATGGGCAAGGCCCTGCGGGTGCCGCAGTCCTGGGCGATCGCCTTCCTCTACATCGGCACCTTCGGTTCGTTCATCGGCTACAGCTTCGCCTTCGGCCAGATCCTGCAGATCAGCTTCAAGGCTGGTGGCGACACCGCCGCCCAGGCCGCCGTGCACGCCGCCTCGATCGCGTTCATCGGCCCGCTGCTCGGTTCGCTGGCCCGCCCGTACGGCGGCAAGATGGCCGACCGGATCGGTGGCAGCAGGGTCGCGCTCGGCACCTTCGGCGCCATGATGGCCGCCGCGCTGATCGTGATCGCCGCCTCGACGATGGCCGACCGCAACAACGGGGTCGCCTCCGGCGCCACCATGGCCTTGCTGGTCGTCGGCTTCATCGCCCTGTTCGTGCTCTCCGGTTTCGGCAACGGCGCCGTCACCAAGATCATCCCGTCGGTGTTCGAGGCCAAGTCCAAGAGCCTGCCGGTCTCGCGCACCGAGCAGGCCGCGTGGTCGCAGAACGCCGGAGGCGCCCTGATCGGCTTCGTCGGCGCGATCGGCTCCCTGGGTGGCGTCGGCATCAACATGGTGCTGCGCAGTTCCTACGCGAGCACCGCCTCGGCCACCACCGCGTTCTGGGTGTTCCTCGCCTTCTACGTGGTCTGCGCGGCCGTCACTTGGACGGTGTTCCTGCGCCGTCCCCGCCTGTCCACCGTGCCTACCGACTCCGATGTCGTGGTCGAGGCCGAGTCCCTGGTCCTCGAGGCCGAAACCAACGCTTCGTCGGCCAATACGTCGGCTCGCTGACTACCCGACCACTACCAAGGAGGTCACTCTCATGAACAGCACTCGCAAGACAGTGGTCGTGGTCGGCCACGGCATGGTCGGTCACCGTTTCGTCGAGGCCCTGCGCTCGCGCGACGAGGCCGGTCAGTGGCAGGTCGTCATCCTCTCCGAGGAGAAGCTGCCCGCCTACGACCGCGTCGGTCTGTCCTACTACGTCGGCAGCTGGAAGGCCGAGGAGCTGGCGCTGCCCGGTAACACCTACGACGGCGACGCCCTGGTCGACCTGCGGCTGGGCCAGCGCGGCGAGTCCATCGACACCGCGGCCAAGACCGTCACCAGCTCCACCGGCGACGTCATCGCCTACGACGCGCTCGTCATGGCCACCGGCTCGTACCCGTTCGTCCCGCCGGTGCCCGGCCACGATCTGCCCGAGTGCTTCGTCTACCGCACCATCGACGACCTCGACGGCATCCGTGCCGCCGCCGACGCGGCCGGTCCCGGCGCGCACGGCGTCGTCGTCGGTGGTGGTCTGCTCGGCCTGGAAGCCGCCAACGCGCTGCGGCTGATGGGCATGACCCCGCACGTCATCGAGTACAACGACCGCCTGATGCCCGCCCAGGTCGACGCCGGTGGTGGCGCGATCCTGGAGAAGCTGGTCACCGACATCGGCCTCAACGTGCACACCGGCGTCGGCACCGCCAAGATCGTCTCGATCGAGGAGGAGGGGGCGAACAACGTCACCCTGCACCTGTCGGACGAGTCCGAGATCCACGCCTCGCTGGTGGTGTTCTCGGCCGGTATCCGCCCGCACGACGCGCTGGCCAAGGCGGCGGGCCTGGAGATCGGCGCCCGCGGCGGCATCCTGACCGACCTCAGCCTGCAGACCTCGGACCCCAGCGTCTATGCGATCGGTGAGTGCGCCGCGGTCGAGGGCGTCTGCTACGGCCTGGTCGCCCCCGGTTACACCACCGCCGAGATCGTCGCCGATCGCCTGCTCGGCGGCGCGGGGGAGTTCCCCGGCGCCGACATGTCCACCAAGCTGAAGCTGATGGGCGTCGACGTGGCGTCCTTCGGTGACGCGCACGGCACCACCGAGGGCGCGCTCGAGGTCGTGCTGCACGACGCGGCCAAGGGCACCTACGCCAAGCTGGTCGTCTCCGACGACGCGCAGACCCTGCTCGGCGGCATCCTGGTCGGTGACGCCAGCCAGTACGCGGCCCTGCGCCCGCTGGTCGGTCGCCCGCTGCCCGCCGACGCCGCCGCGCTGATCTCCCCGGCCGGCGCCGAACTCGGTGCCGACGCGCTGCCCGACGACGCGCAGATCTGCTCCTGCAACAACGTCAGCAAGGGTGCGATCTGCGGCGCGATCGCCGAGGGCGCCTGCGACATCCCCGGCATCAAGAGCTGCACCAACGCCGGTACCTCCTGCGGTGGCTGTGTGCCGATGATCAAGAAGCTGCTCGAGCAGTCCGGCGTGGCGATGTCCAAGGCGCTCTGCGAGCACTTCGAGCAGTCGCGCGCCGAGCTGTTCGATGTCGTCGCTGTCACCGGTATCCGCACCTTCTCCGAGCTGATCGCCAAGCACGGCAAGGGCACCGGCTGCGACATCTGCAAGCCGACCGTCGCCTCGATCCTGGCCTCGACCTCGAGCGACCACATCCTCGACGGCGAGCAGGCGGCCCTGCAAGACACCAACGACCACTTCCTGGCCAACATGCAGAAGAACGGCACCTACTCGGTGGTGCCGCGGATGCCCGGTGGTGAGGTCACCGCCGAGCAGCTGATCGTCATCGGTGAGGTCGCCAAGGAGTTCGACCTCTACGTCAAGGTCACCGGTGGCCAGCGCATCGACCTGTTCGGCGCGACCGTGGAGCAGCTGCCGCTGATCTGGAAGCGCCTGGTCGACGCGGGCATGGAGTCGGGCCACGCGTACGGCAAGTCGCTGCGCACCGTCAAGAGCTGCGTCGGTTCCACCTGGTGCCGCTACGGCCAGCAGGACTCGGTCGGCATGGCCGTGCTGCTGGAGAAGCGCTACCGCGGCCTGCGCTCGCCGCACAAGCTGAAGCTGGCCGTCTCGGGCTGCGCCCGTGAGTGCGCCGAAGCCCGCGGCAAGGACGTCGGCGTGATCGCCACCGAGCACGGCTGGAACCTCTACGTCGGCGGCAACGGCGGTCTGACCCCCAAGCACGCGGTACTGCTGGCCGGCGACCTGGACGACGAGACGCTGATCAAGTACATCGACCGCTACCTGATGTTCTACATCCGCACCGCCGACCGCCTGCAGCGCACCGCGCCGTGGCAGGAAGCGCTCGAGGGTGGCATGGACTACCTGAAGGCCGTCGTCTGCGACGACAGCCTCGGCATCGCCGAGGACCTGGAAGCCGCGATGGCCAAGCATGTCGACGGCTACAAGGACGAGTGGGCGGCCGTGCTCGAGGACGAGAACAAGCTCTCGCGCTTCGTCTCCTTCGTCAATGCCCCTGACGAAGCCGACCCGACCATCTCGTTCGACGACAGCGGCGAGCGCAAGGTTCCCGTGCTTCTCGGCCTGCCCGGCATGCCGGTTGGTGTTGCCTCGGACACAGCAGCAGCCGGGAAATAAGCGCTTAACCCTGCGGAAACAGGGCGCCTGTACCAATAGGTAAGGCGTTCGGAGGAGGAACCGACGATGACCGTTATCGACACACCCACCATCACCACGGAGACGGCGACCTGGACCCAGGCATGCCGACTCGACTTCCTGATCCCGGGCCGCGGCGTTGCTGTCCTACTCCAGGGTGGCCGGCAGGCCGCGCTGTTCCTGCTCACGGACGGCACGTTGGCCGCCGTCGGCAACATCGATCCGTTCGGCCGGGCCGCGGTGATGTCGCGCGGCATCGTCGGTGACCGTGGCGGTGTCCCCGTCGTCGCGTCGCCGCTGCTCAAGCAGGCTTTCTCGCTGATCGACGGACGCTGTCTGGACGACGAGACGCAGTCCATCCCGGTCTACGCCGTGCAGCTCGACGGTGGCGTCGTCGCGGTATCCAACGAGCCCGTGCAGGTCGCGGCCCTCGAATCCTCGGACGGCTGATTTCATGACTGCTCCCACCGACAGTGGCCCCTGCCTTGCCGGCTTCACCATCGGCGTCACCGCCGCCCGCCGCGCCGAGGAATTCGGCACCCTGCTCACCCGCAAGGGCGCGAACGTGGTGTCCGCCCCCGCCATCCGCATCATCCCGCTGGCCGACGACACCGAGCTCGAACGCGTCACCGAGCTGCTGATCGCCGATCCGCCGCAGATCACCGTCGCCACCACCGGCATCGGTTTCCGCGGCTGGATGGAAGCGGCCGAGGGCTGGGGTCTGGCCGAGGTGCTGCGTGACACGCTGGCCTCGACCCGGATGCTGGCCCGTGGCCCCAAGGCCAAGGGCGCGATCCGCGCCGCCGAACTGCGCGAAGAATGGTCGCCCGCCTCGGAGTCCTCGGCCGAGGTGCTCGATCACCTGCTCGCCGAGGGCGTCGAAGGCGTGCGGATCGCCGTGCAGCTGCACGGCGCGACCACCGAGTGGGAGCCGGTTCCCGACTTCTGCGAGGTGCTGCGCTGCGCGGGCGCCGACGTGGTCCCGGTGCCGGTGTACCGCTGGGAGCCGCCCGCCGATCGCGGCCCGATGGACGCCATGATCGAGTCGATCATCTCCGGCAGCCTCGACTGCGTCACCTTCACCAGCGCCCCCGCCGTTGCCTCGCTGCTGATGCGCGCCAAGGAGACCGGCCTGCTCGAGTCGGTGCTGCACGCACTGCGCGGGCGGGTGCTCGCGGCCTGCGTCGGCCCGATCACCGCGGCGCCGCTGGAAGAACTCGGCGTGCCGACCACCATGCCCGGCCGCGCGCGCCTCGGTGCGCTGGCCCGCCATGTCGCCGAGGAACTACCGCGCCGGGCGAGCCGGATCTACGCCGCCGGTCATCTGATCAGCGTGCGTGGTGGCTGTGTCGTCGTCGACGGTGAGGTGCGTCAGCTGGCGCCGGCGCCGATGGCGTTGATGCGCTCGCTGGCCCGTCAGCCCGGCCGGGTCGTCTCCCGCGAGGACCTGCTGTCGGCGCTGCCCGGCGGCGGTGACGACACCCACGCGGTGGAGACCGCGATCGCGCGACTGCGGGCCGGTCTCGGCACGCCCAAGGCGATCCAGACCGTGGTCAAGCGTGGCTACCGGCTCGCGCTCGACGCCGCCGACTGCGCCGACACCCCGGCCCGTCCGCCGGTGCAGCCGCCGCACCAGGCAGGCATCGGCACGCCGGCCCGCTCGCCGCGTCCCGCGCAACCGCTCGGGGTGTGGTGAGCACCGCCCGGCCGGGTGATCCGGCTCTGGTGCTCGTCGCGCACGGCACCCGCAGCGCGCGTGGCGTCGAGATGATCGCCGCGCTCGCCGACGCGGTGGCGGCCGAACTCGGCGCCACGGTGTCCGAGCCCGGCGCCGAAGCGCAAGGGGCAGCGCCCAATACGGCCCTGCGCACCGCGTTCGTCGACGTGCTCGGGCCGTCGCCGTCGGAGGTACTGCGCGATCTCGACGGACCGGCGGTTGTCGTGCCCGCGTTCCTCGCCTCGGGCTATCACGTCTATCAGGATGTGCCGCGTGAGGTCGAAGAGAGCGGCCATCCCTCGGTCGCGGTCACCGCGGCCATGGGCCCGGATCCGGCGCTGACCAGGATCATGGCGGTGCGGTTGCGCGCCGCGGGCTGGCGGCCCGGTGACGCGGTGGTCTTCGCCGCCGCGGGTTCCTCGGACGCGCGGGCACGCCAGGACGTCCGCCGCGCGGCGGGCATGCTGGCCGAACAGCTCGGTGCGCCGGTGCGCATCGCCTATGTCGCGACCGGTACCCCGCGGGTTCCCGAAGTCGTCGCGTCCCTGCGGGAATCCGGCTCCGGGCGGGTCTTCATCGCCTCGTACCTGCTCGCGCACGGACTGTTCCACCAGCGTCTGCACGACGCGGGCGCCGACGGTGTCGCCGAGCCGATCGGTGTGCATCCCGCGGTGGTCCGGCTGATCGCCGACCGATACCGCACGGCCGCACAGGAACTGGTGCGCGCCGAGGTGCGCTGAGCTCGCGCTGTCCGGCCGGTGCACGCTCGGATAGTCGACCGGTCGGTTTCGGTCACGGCGACTAGAGTTGGCCCGACTTCACATGGAGGGGGCAGACACCGTGCCAGATTCGTCCGCAGATCACGAGATCCCGCGGCAGCAGGATGATGAGCTGACGTCATATCCCGACGCGGTTCCGCAGCCACCGCCTAACCCGGGCTCGACGGTGCCGCAACCGACCTATCCGAATGCCGCTGGGGGGCCTGCGCCGTATCCGAACGCGGCTGGTGCTCCGTACGCGAATCCGGCCGCGCCCCAGTCGCCGTATCCGCACGCGGCCGGAGTGCCGGTGCCCTACCCGAATGCGGTGGTGCCCCAGCCGCCGTACGCGAATCCGGCCGCGCCCCAGCCGCCGTACCCGCAGGCGAGCGAAGTGCCGTACCCGAATCCGGCCGCGTCCCAGCCGTCGTACCCGAGTGCGGCTGGGGCGCCGTACTCGAATGCGGCGGCGTCGCAGGCGATGCCAGGCCCGGCCGGCGGGGCGTCGCCCTATCCGCAGGCGGGCGCCTATCCGGGCGCCCAGCCGAACCCGCTCGGCAGTCCTTATCCGGCGGCGCCTGGAGTCCCGGTCGAGGCCGGTCCCCGGGTCGTGCCCCAGAACGTGCTGATGGCGTTTTACGTGATGCTGACCGGCGCGGTGGTCACGGTTCTCGGCGCCGCCTACATGCTGACCACGATCGATCAGATCCGCTCGGACGCGCTCGAAGCATCGGGTGGCGTGTTCCGTGGCGACGACCTCGACATCCTCGTGTACGCGGGTCTCGCGGCCGGGATCCTCACCTCACTGGTGACGGCGGGGCTGTGGGTGTGGCTGGCCTTCGCCTGCCGTGCGGGCAAGAACTGGGCCCGCGTCACCGGCACGGTGTTCTTCGGCATCAATGTGTTGTTCTCCGTCGTCGCCGTGATCAGCACGCTCGCCGCGCCCGAGGCCGACCTGCAGTCACTGGCCTTCACCGTGGTTGGCGTCGTCATCGGCCTGGCCGCGGTGATCCTGCTGTGGAACCCCAAGTCCAAGGCCTACTTCGCCCCGGCCCTGCCGCCGGGCTTCCAGCCGTATCCCGGCCCGCAGGCTAACGGGCCGTGGTGAAGTTCGCCCGGTAAACGCTCGGCGGAACACCCAGCTGACGGATCATGTGCTGGCGCAACGATTCCGCCGACCCGATGCCGCTGTGCCTGGCGACCTGATCGATCGGCAGTGATGTCGATTCCAGCAGTTCCCTGGCCCGGTGGATGCGCTGATGCAGCAGCCATTTCTGCGGGCTGAGCCCGGTCTCCTCATGGAATCGCCGGGTCAGCGTGCGCACGCTGGTGTTGGCGTGCTCGGCGAGTTCCCGCAGCGACAGGGGAGTGTCGAGCCGGGCCAGCGCCCAGCTGCGGGTGGCCGAGAGCGACAGGTCGTCGTCGGGCGGTAGTGCGGTGTCGACGAACTGGGCCTGCCCGCCGGGGCGCACCGGGGTGACCACGGCGGCCCGCGCCGCCTCGTTGGCCACGGTGGCGCCGTAGTCCACGCGAATCAGGTGCAGGCACAGGTCGATTCCCGCGGCAGCGCCCGCCGAAGTGGTCACCGGGCCGTCCTCGACGAACAGCGCGTCGGTGCGCACGCGGACCGACGGGTGCGCACGTGCCAGTTCGTCGGCCAGCGCCCAGTGCGTGGTCGCGGTCCGCCCGTCGAGCAGTCCGGCCTGGGCCAGGACGAACGCGCCGCTGCAGATCGAGGTGACCAGGGTGCCGCGCTCGACCGCCGCGCGCAGGGCGGCCAGGATCACCGGGTCGGCGCCCGTCCGGCTGCCGGTGCTTGGCACGATCACGGTGTCGGCCGACTCGAGCACGTCGAGCCCGTGCGGGATCACCACATCGAAGCCACCCGAATTGGCAAGCACCACACCGGGGTCGGCGGTGCATACGAGCACCCGGTAGGCGGGTTCGCCGTCGACCAGCACCGACTCCATCAGCGAGCCCGGCATCGCCAGATCGAACGACTTCACCGGCGGCACGGCGACGACGGCAACAGTCTTCATGGCCTGATCCTTGGGATAGCTGGCATTCCGGCCACTAGTCTAGCCCCCGCCCGCGCGGCATTGTTTCCTGTGTGCCCGGCGAGGTCGCCGGAGGGAGCATGAAATATGTTGCTGGGAAAGGTAATTCGCATGACCAAGCATGTCGTGATCGGTCGCGGCGGCACCGCGTCCGCCACCGCACTGGCACTGGCCGAGTCCGGCGACCACGTGACGGTGATCAGCCGCAGCGGACTCGGCCCCGAACACTCCGGCGTCGACCTGGTCGCGCTCGACGCCCTCGACACCGACGCCCTGATCGGGCACGCCACCGGGGCGGCGACCGTCTTCAACCTGGCCATGCCGCCGTACCACACATGGCCGGAAACCGTTCCGCCACTGTTCGGTTCGATCCTGACAGCCACCGAAGCCGTCGGCGCGAACCTGGTGATGATGGGCAACCTCTACGGCTACGGACCCGTCGACAGCGTCGTCACCGAGACGACCCCGCTGGCAGCCACCGGCGGCAAGGGCGAGGTCAGGGCCAGGATGTGGACCGAGGCACTGGCCGCGCACGAGGCGGGCCGGTTGCGCGTCACCGAGGTGCGCGCCGGGCAGTTCCTCGGCGCGGGCGCGGTGTCGATCTTCTCCCTGCTGGTGCAGCCCGCGGTACTGGCGGGCGCGCGGGCGAAGGTGCCGCAGGAACTGGACCTGGCGCATTCGTTCACCGCCATCGACGACGCGGCGGCTGCCCTGGTCGCCGTGGCCCGCGACGACCGCGCGTGGGGCCGCGCCTGGCACGCGCCGGTCATCACCACCACCGTGCGCGCGGTCGCGAGCAGGCTCGCGGCACTGGCCGGTGCGCCCGAGCCCGAGCTGGCCGTGCTGTCCGACGCCGAGATCACCGCGCTGGCCAAGGACGACCCGTTCTGGGCGGAACTGTTCGAGACCAAGCACATGTCGCACCGCGAATTCATCGCCGATGACGCCGCGCTGCGCACCACCTTCGGCGTCACCGCCTCCACACTCGACGACGTCCTGCGCGGGGTGCTCCCCGGCGCCGCGGCCTGACCCGGAAACGGCGACGGCCGCCGCGGATCGGTAGCTG
>NZ_JBHXAY010000028.1:4247-67625 GCF_042728775.1 Nocardia sp. NPDC060259 | reverse complement strand
CCGATGACACATGCCGGGCGCGCCGAGTTTTTCGGCGCCGTCCGAGAACCCGAAGGCTCGCCCCGCACCGCTTGGCACAGTCGTACCGACATCCTGGCCGGCCTCGTGGTGCTACAGCGACGCCGGTGCCAGCCGTTACCTGCGGTTCCTCCAGCAGTTCGGCCACGCGTTCGTGTCCGTCGAACTCGTTACGTCGGTGACCTCAACTACGAGGACATCGACATCAATCCGCCAGCCGTCGAGCGCGAGGCACCGGTCGCCCAGTCACCCGTGTGCCGAGACGCCAGCCGCTGCAGCAGATCTCGACCACTCACTTTCGCCTAGCCGTGCGCTCTGCACGACGCAGACACCACTCGTGTGTGTCGCTGTCGGTCCGACGGCGACACGTTTGGGCCACGTCCAATGGCCTGTCCCTAGTCGACTCCGAAGGAGTGCAGTTCCGTGGATGCTGACAAGGAATACTCGCAATCAACCGGAGCCGAGGCCGCGCGCGGCACCGATGCCGTCCCGAGTAGGAAGGTAAATAGCGCCGGGACATTGATCGCAGCGCTGCCCGCCATGCTCGGGTTCGTCCCTGCCCGTTCGGTGATCATTGCCCTGCTGCACACCATCGACGAATCTGCTGACCGGCGAGAGATTCAATCGGTGGTCCGATTCGACCTCGATGTGGTCATCGAACCAGCCTCGGCCCAACAGATGTTGAGCCTGCTCGATTCGATGTGCCTGCGAGAGGATGCGATCGCGACGATGGCAGTGGTCGTCGATGATCGACCCCAAGCTGCCGCGACCGCAGGTCGCGCTGTGAAACACCTACGTGGGCTGGCCGTTGGGCTGGCCCACGCCTGGCTGGTCCCGGTGATCACCGCAGGAGCGGAATATCGCGGACTGCTCGAGGCCGACGGCTCTGGAACCGTAGAGGATCCATGCGCGTCGCCGATCGCGTTGGCCCAGGTCCTCGACGGCGTTCAGATTCGAGGCTCGCGCGACGAACTCGTCGAACTACTCACCCCGGACCCGATCCTGGTGGCCGAGGTCGAGCCGCACATCGGCCCCGCGATCGCGCGCTACCGGGACGGTCTGACTGCCGCGGCCATCGACGAGCACGGTAACACTCACCAGCGAGCCGCTACCAAATCAGTTCTCGCGCTGATCGCCAACCACAGCGAGACCGGCTGCGCTCCAGAGGATCTGGCCACCATGATGGCAGTACTGCGCGACAGAACGATCCGCGACATCATGTTCGGGCTGGTCGGCACCCAGCTCGGGCCCGCGGCCCAGATGCTCTGGCATCAGGTGGCACGAGCGAGTAGCGGCCCGGATCGGGCCGAGGCCGCGATGCTGTGCGGCTACGACGCCTACTACCGCGGCGACGGCGTGTACGCCGGGATCTGTATCGAGGCAGCCTTGCAGGCCGAACCGTCGCACCCGATGGCGGTCCTGCTCGACGCTGCCCTCAGTGAAGGTCTGCGCCCCGGCAGGATTCGTAGGATCGCCGAAGCAGGGCGCCAGGTCGCGACAGACCACGGCATCGATCTCCCTCCAGCCGACTGACATCGCATTGCCCGCAACATCGGTGGTCGACCTGATCGAGTCGACTGCGGCACGCCGCGATGTACGACAGAGTTATTCAGTCGGGCAAGTGGTGGATTGGGACAGCGCGCTCGATCCCGGCCGCCTCGAGATCGTCCAGGGTGAACACCAGTTCCGCACGATCGCCGAGGAGTCCGCTCAGCAGGTCCAGCAATGCGCGGTGTTTGGCCCGCGAGGCGTCTACGGTCGCGCTTAGCTCGGACACGATCTCTCGATGCGCTTCACCGATTCCGAGTTCGTCGAGCTCTTTGAGCAATGCTCCTGCCACGAGGTAGCCGTCCCACGGGGTTCCGGTGCGTCGCAACGACTCCGCGGCATCGAACAGCAGGCCGTGCACATACTGTGTCGGACCCCGGTGAACGGTCTGGCGT
The DNA here is from genome assembly GCF_042728775.1 of Nocardia sp. NPDC060259. Lineage (NCBI taxonomy): Bacteria > Bacillati > Actinomycetota > Actinomycetes > Mycobacteriales > Nocardiaceae > Nocardia > Nocardia sp. NPDC060259. The sequence goes on along the minus strand of NZ_JBHXAY010000028.1, from coordinate 65,664 downwards.
GAGGTCGGCAGATCAAGGTCGAACAACCCGCACAGCCCGTCGAAGTAGGCGCGGCGTTCCTCGGCCATCCACCGCGGGTTGCGTTCGTCGGTGACCACATCCACATAGGCATCGCGTAGCTCGCCCACCCCGAACCGTGTCGGCGGGTTGGGTACCAGGCTCGTGTAGTCGTCATCCGGCAGCACCGTCCCATTGTCGCGGCGCCGCACCGACGCTGGAAGTCGAACGCCGGCCGAAGTCCAGATCCCGCCATCGCTGCCGAAACCTCCACTTCAGACGCATGACTCAGCTGTGCACACGGCGACCAGTCACCATGCCGCCGTCGACAGGTGCCAGGTCCGATGTAACCCGTCATCTCCGCCCCGATCGCACGGTGACGGCGAACCTTACCGACTGCCAACCCACCGTCGACTGCGTCCATGCCGACGCCGTCGGCTGGGCCACCGGCCCGATCATTCACGGCCTCAGCCCCGATCCTTGAGCGCTGTCGGGGCTGACCGCGTTCGAGGACTTCTGTTCCACCCCTCCACGATTCGAAAGGACTGTTATGGCAGGCGAGACGAGCATCCCTTTGGTCGGAAATCTCTGCTCCGACGTCGAGCTCAAATACACCTCGGCCGGTGAAGCGGTGGCGCACTTCACCGTCGCCTCGACACCGCGCTACTTCGACCGCAAGCTCGGTCAGTGGCGCGACGGTGAAGCGTTATTCCTGCGCTGCAACGTGTGGCGAGAGCCCGCGGAGAACGCGGCGGCGACGTTGTCGAAGGGCTCGCGGGTTCTGCTTTTCGGCAGACTCAAGCAGCGCAGCTTCCAGACTCGTGACGGCGAGCGACGCACGGTGATCGAGGTCGAGGTCGACGAGATCGGCCCGAGCTTGTGGCGAGCGCGGGCCTTAGTCACCCGAACCACCGGTAATCGGACAAACACCGGCGACGACAACAGATTCGTACACCAGCAGGCACCGAACTCTAGTTCATCGGCCCCCGATACTCCCGCAGTGTCCGACGATCCGTGGTCTACACCGGCAACCGGTTCGAACACCGACGATTCCGGTGAGGGCGGACCGTGGACGGCACCGGTCTTCTCCGGGGTAGGTGCCGGGGTGTTCGGCGGTGAGCCTGACTTCTGACTGTGTCCACCCGGGCTCACTTGACGTGACCGGTCTCTATGTGGTCGGTCGTTGTGGGTCCGGGTGACGGTCTGGGGTGGGCCCAGCCGCTCGAGGGCTACCAGGCCAGCGTGCGCCACGGCCACGGGCCCGCGCCCGGCGGAAACGAATCCCCCACGCCCGGTTCCAGCCACAGCCACCGGTCTCGTGGTCGAGCGTGGGAAATTCGCCCCCGCACGCAGTGGCGCGTTCCCGCCGCCGTGTCGCCCACTGTCCTGGTCGGTAGCCCTCGGCTGGACCCACCCCAGCCCGGCACCCTCGTTGTGTGAGAAGCGTGGCAGTTCCAGCGCTCCCGGGTGCCGCCGTCATCTCGGTCTTCTCAGTCAGGAGTACTGCTGTGTCCGTCATCGCTTCCGTCTCCCCCGACCTCGATCAGCCCGCCACCGCCGAACCCACGGCCGTGCAGGTGTCGAGGACACGAGCGTTCCTCGATGCGATCCTCGAGGTCGAGTTGATGCTCGACCGCGACCGCCAAGCCGTGAAGAAGACGTTCCCCGCCGCCCTCTCGTTGGCGACCGAGGCCGACTGGTGGTTGCTCGACTTCATGGTCGAGCAGTTCACCCTGCACCCACGCGAAGCCGCGCTGCGTCGCCTCGACGCCCTCTGGGAGCACGCCGACGAACTCGAGCGCGAACGGATGCTGGCACTGGTGCCCGACACCGACCCCGGCCTGCACTCCCACAGCGAACACGACCTCACCCAGATTCTGGTGACCCGCGCACGCCGCAACGGCACCACCGTCGACGCCGAGCAGGCCAAGCTGCAAGTGCAGCTCCTCGCCGCGGAAATGCCCCGCGCATCGATCAGGACGTGGCGCAACCCGCCGCCGCGCCTGCACGTGGCCCCGACCAAGCGCATCGACGCCTCCCGACTCACCCCCGATCGGGTCCGGGCCCGAGTCGTCACCCGCGGCAAGCGGCGACCGGCCGAGATCGAACCACCGGAAGTCGCCACCTACGTGCGTGAGAGTTTGTTCGTCGACACCGAGGTCGCCGAACAAACCCGCCTGCGCCAACGATGGGCGGAACTGGCCGACCGCGGACTCATCCTCACCGCCTCCGCGCCCCAGGGTTGGACACCGCGCTACCGCGGCGATCGTCCGCCGCTGCCGGCGGAGTTGTCGACCGCGATCTGGGATCACCAGTACTGCGTCCACGTCGCCGACCAGCACAACCACGAGCGCGCGGTCGAGGGTGAAACGGTGAAATCGCCCGAGGTCTCCCATGTCTGGGCCGCCGACCGCACCGGACTGTGGTCGCGGGCCGACCGGCGCGAGGCATATCTGTTCCAGGGCAACGGACTCGACGACTTCCGAACCGCGATGCACCCGGTCACCGGGTGGCGGTGCGTGTCATGCTTCGTCGAACGCGCTGCCTCCGACCAACGGCCCGTTCACGTCCGTAACGGAGTGCTGCGCAGCGACGACGGGTTGTGCGACCACTGCCGCCACGATGACCGCACCGGGCTGCCCGCGCTCGCGGCCGGGTTCACCGGCGCTGATCTCGCCAGGGCGTACTGCTCCTACTTCGCCGAGCACTACAGAGCCTCGGTCTGCGGGGTCCTGGCAGAGGTGCGTCGCCGGGCCCCGCAGTGGCTGACCCAGGTGATCGATGAGTTCCTCGCCGAACACTCCGACCTGCCCGGCGCGCCGCAACCGGTCGACCCCGACTGCGAGCCCGACCCGGCCACAGCACCAGCATCCAAGCCTCGGCGTGAGAAGGTCCTGCCGCCCGGGCAGCGACCCGGCCGCTGCGAGGGCTGCACCAAGTACGTGCCCGTGCACGACGACGGGTTCTGCACACAGTGCCGCGTCTACCTAGGCCTGTACGTGCCCGCGCCACGTAAGCGTCGCCTCGTGGCCGTCTGAGCCCATCCGCGTTCGCGTCTTCGGCTGGGGCACCAAAGCACTGGTGCCCCAGCCGCTTGACCCGACGACTCGAGGAGATCGCCGATGTATCCGTCACACCCGCGCTCGCAGCCTGTCCATCCGACAGCTTCGGCGACCGGACGCACGATGCCACCCGGCAAGCCCCTCCAGCATCACCGCCTCCCGTCCCACCGCATCGAATCCATCCACACCTCAAATCCTCACCGCCGCACCTGCCCTCCGCCGTACCTCGCATCGCCACTCACTCATCCATCCCATCCCTTTCACACACCTCCCCTCGCCTCTCAACGCCCCAAAAACAAGCACACATCTGGCATTCCGGATTTCGATCTCATAACACTGTTGTCGAAAGTTGCCCATCGTTGCCCATCGTTGTCCAAGTGAACTAATTAGCCCTTGCCGCAAGGGAATTCGCTGGTGCTTGATGGAGGCATGGTCGCGACCGTTCACCGGGTCGCCGCGGGAAACGGCTACCGATACTATCTACGCAAAACCGCCGCCAACGACAGAACCGCACGCGGCCGTAACTCGCTGTCGCAGTATTACTCTGACCACGGTGAAGCACCCGGACGCTGGCACGGCACCGGGTTGACCGCGCTCGGTATCACTGCGGGCTCGGAAGTGACCGAGGCGCAGATGAAGTCCCTGTTCGGAGAGGGCATGCACCCCAACGCCGAACAGATCAAAGCCCAGGTCTACCAACACCAGATCTCCCTCGGCGCGAACGACCGTGACGCGACCCGCGCCGCCGAGAAAGCAACGAAACTGGGCAACAAATTCCCCACCTACACACTGCGTTCGGAGTATCGACAGCGTTGTTCCGCTGCCTACCGTGCGCACAATCTGGAACGGAATCTCGAACCGACCACCGCAATTCCTGACGACGAACGCGCGCGAATCCGTACACGAATCGCGACCGAAATGTTCACCACCGACCATGACCGCGCACCGTTGAACGCGCGGGAACTCTCGGGGTGGGTGGCCAAGAACTCGCGCGTGAACCAAACCGCACTGGCCGGTATCGAGCTCACCTTCTCCCCGGTGAAGAGCGTTTCGGTGCTGTGGGCAGTCGCCCCTCCGGACATGGCGCGCCGGATCGAGGCCGCCCACGGTCGCGCGTTCAAGGATGCATTGAAGTGGTTGGAGCGCAACGGCTTACACACCCGGCTGGGCCGCAACGGTGTCCGACATGTCGAGGTCGAGGGGATGGTGGCGGCGTGTTTCACCCATCGTGACAGCCGTGCAGGCGATCCCGATCTGCACACCCATGTCCTGATCGCCAACCGCGTGAAGACCTTGGACGGGAAGTGGCGCACCATCGACTCGCGCCTGTTCCACGAAGCGGTGGTCACGGTCTCGGAGATCTATGACTCGCGCCTCGAGCACCACCTCGAACTCGCCCTCGGTGTGCAGTTCGAAACCCGCGCCGACCGCGACATCCACCAGGTCCAGATCCGCGAAATCATCGGCGTCCCGCACGAACTGATCCACGCCTGGTCCAGGCGCAGTACCGCGATCAACACCCGCCTCGACGAACTCACCGCCGACTTCCAAGCGCGTCACCTGCGCGAACCGACACCGAAAGAAGTCTACGGACTCGCCGAACAGGCAACGCTGGAAACCCGCCCGGCCAAACACCTTCCAGGCTCGCACCAGCAACAGCGCCAGACCTGGGCGACCGAAGCCGCCACCCTGCTCGGTGCGCGTGAGACGGTCGAAGGGTTCGTGGCACACACCGTGGTGGTGCCGCCAGTCCCTCGCCCAGAGCCTGATGCGGCGTTCATCGCCGCGACCGCCGAGCGTGCGCTGGCCGCGGTGTCGGAGCGGAGATCGACATGGCGGCCGTTCAACCTGCGCGCCGAAGTCGAACGCCAACTCCGCGGCAAGATCAACCCCGCCGACTGGGACTGGATCCCCGACAAGGTCTTCGCCACCGCACTGTCACCGCGATCGACGGTCGCGCGCGGCGACCCCGACCTTACCGAAGAACCCGGCCTACGCGCAGTCCCCACCTGGTTGCAGCGCAGCGACGGCGCTCCGGTCCACGTGCGCCCGAATTCCCAGGTCTATACCACCGAAGCCACTCTCGAGGTCGAGGCGGCATTGGTCGAGCTGTCGGTGCAACCCGGCGCCCGCGTCCTGGACCCCGAACTTCTCGTCGACGCGATCAGCCAGTTCAACACCGCGAACCCGGATCGACCGCTCAATGCCGGCCAGGTCGGTGTCATCTCCTCCTTCGCCACCTCCGGCCTGCGGGTCCATACCGCGAACGCACCGGCGGGAACCGGTAAGACGACAGCGATGCAAGTTCTCACCACCGCATGGCATTCCAGCGGCGGAACCGTCCTCGGCATGGCACCGACCGCCGCTGCGGCCGCGGTGCTCGGGGAGTCGATCGGCACCCGCGCCGAGACCGTCGACAAACTCCTCGACGTCATCCACCGCCACTCCCCCGGCGAAATTGCTGCCCAGAGCGAGCGCGATCAGCCGCCGTTGTTGCCGCAATGGGTCCTCGATATCGATGACCGGACGCTGGTGATCGTCGACGAACACGTCAAGCTCGGCAACCTCAAACGCTTGCGCCTGCTCCAGTTCCTGTCCACGCGTGGGGCGACGGTCCGTTGTATCGGCGACGACCGGCAGCTGGCGGCGATCGAGGCCGGCGGCGCCGACGCCGACATGGCTGCCGTATCCCCCGAACAGTCCGTGACGCTCTCCCATGTCGTTCGGTTCGCTTCCACCGGTGAAGCGACCGCCTCGATCGGCTTACGCGAGGGCGACCCGGCCGCGTTGGCGTGGTACTTGGACAACGATCGCATCCATGCCGGGCATGCCGGATCGGTCTACGACGACGCCTACACAGCGTGGGCCGCCGACCGCGACGCCGGTCGCGACGCGGTCATGCTGGCACAAACGCACGAGGTCGTGACCGCGCTCAACGCACGCGCTCGTGCCGACCGGCTCACCCGGACCGGCACACAACCGGGCACGGAAGTCGTTCTGGCGGATCGTCTTTGCGCCTCGGTCGGTGACACCGTGCGCACGCGCCGCAACAACCCGACGCTGCGTTTCGGCGACACCGATTGGGTCCGCAACGGCTACTCGTGGACCGTCACCGACGTCCACGACGACGGTTCGCTGACCGTCACGCACCGTCACAGCGGCGTCGTCAGCGAGCGTTCAGTGCACCTGCCGGTCGAGTATGTGCGTGCGCATGTGCATCTCGGCTACGCCACGACGATCGATTCCGCGCAGGGAATCACCGCTGATACCTGCCATGTCGCGTTGTCCGGGCACGAATCCCGACAGCAGTTCTACGTCGCGATGACCCGCGGAATCCACGCCAACCACGCCTATGTGATCACCGCACTCGACGGCGCTGAAGGCTCCATCTACACCGAACCCGCCCTCTACCCGCGCACCGCGGTCGAGATACTGCAGCGCGTCCTGGCCCGTGATGGGGCGCAGAAGTCGGCACACACCGAACTTCGTGACGCCCTCGACCCGGTCCTGCGGATCGGGCTCGCGGTCGATATCTACCTCGACACCCTCGGCCTGGCCGCCGAACACGCTCTCGGCGCCGAGGGCCTCGACGCACTCGATCGTGTCGCCGACACGATTCACCCGGACCTTACCGACAGCCCCGCCTACCCCGTCCTGCGTCAGCACCTGGCCCTTATCGCTCTCTCCGGCGCCGATCCTGTCGCCGCGCTTCGTGCCGCCGCCGATGCGCGCGAGCTCGACACCGCTGTCGATCCGGCCGCGGTCCTGGACTGGAGACTGGACCCCACCGGCGCCCACTCCGCCGGTGCCGGACCGCTGGCCCAGACACCCGGGCTCCCCAACCGGGTCGCCGACCAAGCGCTCACCGCACCCGTTCGGGCACGCGAACGCATCGTCGCCGACCTCGCACAACAAATCCGCCACACCGCACGCCGGTGGACATCGGCCACCGCACCCACGTGGGCGCGACCGCTGCTAGGCACCGACCCGGGGCTGCTCGGCGAGCTCGCAGTGTGGCGAGCCGGACTCCATATCCCCGACACCGATCTCCGACCAACCGGACCGGCCCGCTACACCGACCTCGAACGCCACCACCAAAAACGCCTCAACCAACAAGTCGTCGACGCCTACGGTGACCCGGCGCTGCCACGGAATCGGTGGGCGCAAGTCGTCGGCGGCATCGATACCCGCATCAGCACTGACGCGTACTGGCCGGTCGTGGCCGACAAGATCGACCTCGCCGACCGCGCCGGACTCGACATCACCACCCTGCTCACCGACGCCGCCGCACAGCACCCGCTACCGGATGAGATGCCCGCCGCCGCCTTGTGGGCGCGCCTGGAACTGGAACCATCAGCCCTCGACATCACCGGCACCGACCTGCTCCAGCCCGACTGGCTGCCCGACCTGCAAGCCGTCCTAGGTGCCGAGATGACCGAGCAGGTCACCGCCGAACCTGCGTGGCCTCGTGTCGTCGCCGCCATCGAACGCGCCAGCGGCACTTGGACTCCGCGCGATCTGCTCATCACCGCCTACGAACTGCTGCAAGGCGCGCAACCCGACGACGCGCCGCCACTGCGCGCCGACCAACTCGCTGCCGCGCTCGCCTGGCGCATCGATGCACTGCATCATCACCACACCCCGGCACCGCAACCATCTCCTGCGACCACAGCTCCCGCTTCACCTGAACCGGATGCACCCGACCACGATCACGACGAGCCCTCAATCGTCTCCGTCGCAGCAGAGCCCCCGACGACAGGCACAGGCGATGCTCACCACGCCCAGGCCGCTACTCGCACCGGGGACGGCGACGTCGGCACAAGCGTGGAGAACATCGCCAGACTCTTCGCCGCAGGGCGAGTCGCTGACGCTGTCTCGACGTTTCGCAGGTTCAGCAGCGAGCTGTCAGACGACGAACGAGCGATGCTCACCGCGATCTCGGAGACCCTCTACCGGTACAGCTTCCCCGTCGCCCGCGCCCGACTCCGCTGGGCAGCAGAGCAATTCCCTCACCACCGCCACCTCATCGAGGCCTGCACGCCGGATTCCGACCCCCACACCTACCAACCTGACAGGCGATCCCCCACACCCACAAGGACTCCTGCCGCGCGTGATCACCGTGAACGGATCGACCCCACCGTGCGGGCCTCCGAGTTCGATCCGATCCACGCTGCGGGTGCCGATGTCACCGACCAGTACGTCCAGGAGAGCAACGAACTCGAACTCGAGCGCCTGCGCGAGGAAGCCCTGCAGCCACGCCCGACCACAATCGTCACCAGTCGCAGGTTCGACTACGACCGCGACGCAGCCCGCGACGCGCACGGACTCAGCTGCGTGGACTGCGGGATCGAACGCCCCCACATCGCCGCCGAACCGGTGCCGCCCCGTCGTTCCGACGACGGACTGTGCCACGACTGCCGCGACGACAACCGTCCGGCAATCCCCGACCACGACCCCGCACAGCACATCGCCGCGCGCTGCGCTCACATCAGCGCCACCCACCCACCGACCGCGGCCCTGGCCATGCTGCGCCGAGACTGGCGCGCACTCGACCACACTGGACGCGCCGCCCTCCAACAATGGCTGCACGACCATCCCCTCACCGAACAGCCACTGCCCGTGCTCGACCCGATCCAACGCCTGTCCGACCACGAACTCACCGACGCCATCGACAGCCTGGCCCTGCGCCTGAGCAACATCGCCACCGAGACGGAGTTCTTCGCCCCAATCCGGCGGTCACCGGTCGAGATCGAGCCCGATCCGTTAGTGGCTCAACACCAGCTCGCTGCTCAGGACGCCCGCAACATTGCACTGCTTCGTGCCCAGGAACTCGACACCGCGATCCGTCGACTCCACGCCACCGAAAGCCGACTCGAGACCGCACGCGAAGAACTCGACGCGCTGCCGGTCATACGGCGCCGACAACGAACAGCGCTGCAGGCCCGCATCAACACCCTGGTCGGCGACCAACGTGACCACAGCGAAGCACACGACAACGCCCGCACCACTGCCCGCGCGGCGAACCGGCACGCCAACGAGCTGGCGGCCCGGGCCGAGCGCACCGCCGCCGACGACGATCAGGGCCGTGCCGAGAAACAAGCCCGCGCTGTCGCCGAGGAAGCGATCACCCGCGAAGCTACCGTCGAGATGCTCAGCCAGACCCTCGAATCCGAGCTCACCAGCCACCGGGCTGAACACACCAGGCGCGAGACTCTAACCGACCCACAACGACGTCTCGAGGAGCGCGCACGGCGCCAACACGATGCCACCAACAATGAATTCGGCATCGACGAACAATCCGGGGCGGAGCTCCACAGGCCGGACCATCGACCGGATCTGGGGGCTCTAGGTGTATGAGGCCATGACGTTGGTGACGCCGACACGGAGGCAACTTGCTGGTGGTCGGTCCCCGACAGCGGAACGTGGTCGATGATAGTTGTAATGGACATTCCAGATGCCGAGGGCCTGAGCCCGCTTCCGTTCGGAAGTCCATTCACGGGCGTGAGGAACTCCTCGGCCAGGGTCCTGTTGTAGCGCTCCACTTTCCCGTTGTGACGTGGGGTGTAAGGCTGATGACGCGAGCCTGCCAGCGACGCGGTGAAGTCGCCGGCCCGATAGCAGGACCCGTTATCAGTGACGATCTGTTCGAGGAACACGATGCCGTGAGCTGCTAAGAACGCTCGCGCGCGGTCTATGAATCCAATAGCGGTGACAGCCTTTTCATCACGAAGGCTTCGGTGTATGCCGGACGAGAGTGACCATCGACCGCGGCGGGACCGGACAGGCGGGATCGCCTGCGCCAACGTCCGCAACGCCTCGGCCTCGGGGTGTGTTCGCCGCGGAGATACCGACCGAGATCGGGATACCCGCGTGGCCGGACCACACATGAATTCTCGAGCCGGATTTACCCCGATCGACCGGATTCGGGCCTACCATCAGGCCCCCTCTTTGCTCGAACCGCAATACGCGCGTGACACGGGGGCGCGGCAGGTGAGGTTGACTCCCTTCTCGAAGCTCACACGACCGCGCCCAGCGTCATCCGATATGCGACTGACGTCCTGTCAATCTAGTTCGGGCAGACTTTCTCCAGGTAGAGCCGACCTGCCGCTCTCGAGCCAAAAAGCGTAGTTTCGCAAATACGATTCGAGACCGGAATGAATATATTCTCGATAATCTTGCATACCTTTGGCATTGTCGCGACCGAACGCATCTTCGGCAACCAGCCACGGCGCTGGATTATCAATCCATTCAATCACCTCATATCGCCTCGACCACCATTCCCTGATCAGCTCCATCGTCCAATGATCGTCCCCGTCCGATGCATAGCTCGAGAAGGGGTCAGTCCACGCACCAGACAGCACGCGCTGAACCTCGATTTCATTAGCGGGTTGACGAAATATCACTTCCGTCACGTCGCCATCTAGATTAAGGATATGATCCGGTGCAATCGGACGCCCCGCCAAACAAGCGGCCGTAATGGTGCCATACATCGGACCGGGAACATTACGCCAATCACGGTCTGCCCATTCCCCTTTGAGATACGCATCGTGCGGCCCCAATAACCGTCCATCATCAAATCCTAAATTCACCATGGTTGACGATCTCCGTATAGTCGGCATCGGATCCCAGTACCCGCTCACAGCACCCTCCAGAATGAACTAACCATCACTTCGCATCCCATGCATCGATAATTTCCTGCGCGAGAGCCGCCCGAGGAGCCGCCATGTCGGCACCCCTACCTGCAGCCGCAGCTGCAGCATACGTATCCCTGACCGATTCCGCTTCTGCCCTGGACATAATTGAACGCAGCTCTTCGGCCGTCCTCGTGCCCTGCAGGGCCTTCAGTTGCTCCGCACTCGCCGGCCGATCACCCGCAGAACGCCCTTCCAACGCCCAAGTTAGCTCTTTGTTGGTCCGAGCGTTTTCGGCGGCAGCTGCACCAGCTCCGGCCGCCCCTGCGGCAGAAGCACCCGCTTCGGGCGCAGTAGTCGAAGGAGCTGGATCCTTCGCCGGCGCCGGCGGCGAGTCATCACTTCCGAAGACGTCGACCGACGGCAGATCCGGAACGTCAACCGGATTTTCGTACAGGTACATCCCGTAGCCGTACAGCAGCCCCGCACCAGCGAGACCAGCAGCGAGCGGAATTGCTAGGCACATGGGGCATTTTCCGCTGAGATCCAGCGTGTTTACCGGGTCGCCATTGACGTAGTCATAGCTGTTGGCTGAACCGCCCGGGACTGGATCGACTTGCAGGAACCTACCAAGGACAGGCAAGTATGTTCGCGCACCCATTTCCAGAGCCTGCTGGCTGGCAACGTGCTCGACGGGGACTGTGTGTTGCCCCAGCCAGCCGAAGTCCATCCCGCCTTCGGCAGTAGCCGGAATTGGTATATCACCGTAAGCGCCAGTGGTCGCGTCGATATTCTGGCCATACGGATCGTAGAGGCGGATCGCCCCAGTACGCGCTCCCGCGGCGTCGGCGGTGACCATGACGTCGCCGTGCATATTGGGATACGCCCAGTTGGCCCTGGTGTCGGAATAGTTCTTGGTCAGCAGTACACCGCCAGGGAGTTTCACCACTCGTTGGCGCAGCTTTCCTGCACTGTCAAGGATGAACTCGGGCCCACCTCCACTGGACGTGAATCCGTAACGGGTGACTTGGGCGGGATTGCTGCCATCCTTGACCGTCCGGACCGCAATGCGGTCGTGGATGTCGCGGGTGTAGGTCACAGTGCGTCCGGCAGCAGTTGATGTGGTCACGTGTCGGAGGGTTGAGTCGTATCCAAGCGTATCCGTGCCGACCGTGATTGTGTTGCCGTAATTGTCGTAAGTGAATGACAGTCCGGTTGCACCGTTGGTGGACAGCAGCCTATCGGCGGCGTCGTAGCAGTAGTTCGTAACGGTCGCCGGAGCTCCGTTAAAGCTGTCCGTGGAGGAGGTGCGGTTGGTGTTGAGACCCGCCGCCTTGTTGGGACCGCACCCATTATCGGCAGCGTAACCATAGGTCAGCTGGTGGAAAGGCACGTTCGCCGCGACCAGCCGTCCCATACCGTCGTAGGCATAGTTGAAGTTGTAGACGTTCTCGGGATTGGCAGTGTCGGTGATCTTTTCGTCGAGAATTCGCTGATCTCGGGATCTGATGACTGAACTGGTGACTTCGGACCCGGGTACTTTCCATGTCAAGGCGACCAGCGAGCCGGCTTCGCTACGTCCGACCGCAAGGCTGGATCCGTTTCCGTATGCGGCACTAGCGAGCTCTCCGGCTTGGTAGGCGGGCGTAGCCACTGTCTTGCCATCAAGTTCGACCCGCGTCAATCGAGAGGCATCGTTCCACAGGTACTTCATTGCAGAGCTGACGCCGTCGATCGTGGTGGTCTCGGTAGTCTTCCGACCTGCTAGGTCGTACCCGAATGCGGTTGTGACGCCGTTGGCGTCGACGTACGACACGACCTGTCGGTGCAGGTTTATTACAGTAGTCGTTGAACCACTGTTGTCTGAGACAGACTGCTTTCGCGGGTCACCGCTGACTGCATAGTTGTGAGTAACGGTGCGAGCCGGTTGACCTCCCATCGCAGGGTATGTCCGGGTGAGCTCTCGACCGCGGGCATCGTAGGTGACGCACGACCACGGCTCATTGTTCATACGTGAGGCAGCCACCCGACCCGCGGCCGTGTACACCGTTTCGACAGTATTCGGTGTGCCATTCGACGCCTTGACCGATCGAACGGTCTTGACTCTGCCGCCTTGATGGATCGCCGGAGAGTTGGAATCGCAAGGGTTCGTACGGGTTTCGGCGTCTCCGTAGTACTCGGATTCACCACGGGTATCGGTGTTGCTGATGTCGCCAGCAGGTAGCGATGCGGAAATCTGGCGGAGGAATCCCTCGCCTGGCTTCTCGTACTGCGTCCGGCTGGTCAGATTCAGGCCGCCGGGATCACCGGTTCTGATAGTCGAAAGTCCGAACACTGGGTCGATCCCGTTCGCGGGGTCAGAATATCCAGTCGAGACTCGTTGGCTCGGGGCACGTTCAGTTTCCCCTCCCGATGTGTTGTAGGTGATCTTATCTGTTACCAGACCGTATCGTGGAGCCAGAGATGCACCTGGAACCGTCACTGTTCCGGTGGAGCCGGGGGGAGACCAGGTGAAGTCGAGCCCGCCTGTGCCGCCAGAGCGGTTGTAGTAGTCCACCCGCACCTTGTGTCGGCTTCCGGCGACCTGGTTGGTGTAAGTACCCGACGTCGCGGTGGCAGGCTTATCGGTCCAACTGTCGACGATCAGGAACTCGTCGACCCACAACCGCACCCCGTCGACCGCGGTGAAGCCCAATTTGTAGTCACCAGCTTGTGCCAATTCGATCTCACCGGTGAAGCGAGCAGACCAACCGCCGCTGTTCGCCACTGGAGGCGCCGCACCCCAATCTTTGGACAGTCTTCCGTCGGCGACGCCTACTCCGGTTGCCCATTCTTTGGGTACGCCGACTAGGTACGGGTTGTCGTAATAGGCAGCCTCGAGTCCGGCGATATTACCGTCGTAGACGAGCTTCCTGTGCGGCATCGAGTTAGCACACTGTGCCGTCGGAACTGATCCGCTGAAGCAGGACGCCGGTGCCGGGCCGAACTGATCGGTGGGCCGGTCAGCGTGGTCGTAGACCACTGTGCTTCGGCGGCCGGCGGTGTCGATAGCGGCGGTCAGCTTATCTTTCGCGTTCCACTCTGACCGCATGGTGTCGCCGACTGCGTTGGTCGAGGTCAGTTGTCGACCGGCGTCATCCCAGGTAACTGTGTGATCGCCGTACGTGTCGAGACCAGCGACATCGACAACACCCTTCTTGTTCGCAATCTCGTAGCGGTAGAAGTGCGCTGGGCGAGAGGCCATGTCTCGACCATGATGAGTTGGTCCGGTCACGCTGATAGCCCGCGAATGTGGAGGCCGCGTGCCCGATGTGTCGTCGTAGAATGCGTCGTACTCGATGGTGGTACGTTCGTAGCCGGGCACGATCGCACCGATCGCCCGCAAGTCGACCGCCAGTCTGTCGCGGATCTCGTTCAACGACCCGACGCTATTGATCGCCTGAAGCTTCTTCTCGGTGTCGCTACCGGCCTGGTCGTAGGTCAGCTTCGCAGCTTCCAGGTTCAGGTAGCTGTAGTCCTGGATCTCCGAGCCCGGGTTTTCGATCCGAGCCAGTGCCCCGACCATGTACCACAGGCGGGTTTCAGTGCCGTCCCAATATTCGATGCGGCACAGTTTCTGGGCCGGAGCATGATGCGAACCGGTAGGCCCTGATGCTCCGCCATAGCAGTTGTTGCTGTTGTCGGTGTTGTAGTGCAGCGTATGTGCCCGACCAGACACTGGGTCCTTGATCTGGGTCAACCGGGCCGGCGAACCGGCGTACAGGTACTGCAACGACGCGGGCTTCTTGCTGTCGTCGACCTTGGATACAGCAGCCAACGTTCCGTCGACGTTGAACACCGACACCACACCATCGACGGTGTGCGAGACACGACCACCGGGATCGATGGCCAAGACACCGTCCTCACCCGCAGGTGCGGCATAGCCGCCTTGGGAGATTTTGGTCCAGCCGTGCTTGCCTCCCGATAGATCAGTCAGCACAACCGAACCGTCCAAGACGTCGGCATAGACGTACTTGCTTCCCATCAGACCGAGGGTCCATCCGTTCGGCAGCGGGGAAGGATCCTGGGCAAAAAGCCATTCGGTGGTGACGATCCGCGGGTTCCAGTTGATCGACCGAGACGAAGCCGCTCCCGTGGTCGATTTCGCCCACAGCACCATCTGAGGCTTCTCGGTGCTGTTGTGATACAGCTCGACCTTCAACGGGACCCGCTCGCCCGCGCTCAGCGACACATCGGTCGCCTGCTTGGCGGTCGCATTCGAGAATGTCGAGTCGACAGCTGATTTGGTTGCTCTGTCGTAGGCGAGGGTGTCGTTGACCCAGATCTTGGCGCCGTCGGCGTGGCTGCCGGCGAAACTGTAGTCACCGGTCACCGGTGCCTGGAAGTAGCCTTCCCACCGAATCACGAACCACTGCTTGTCCAACGCGGCCGGCATCGGATCTTCCTTCCACGGAAGATTCTCCGACACGTTCGACCAAACATTGCCCCAGTCCAGATTCACCTGCGCTTCACTGCGCACCATGACCGGCGTCGCGTCAGCGGCACCGTTGTGGTCAGCGTCGTTGAAGTACGAGGCGCGGACACCGTGGGAGTCGCCGCCCGAACGGGAGTTGTAAGCGAAAGTCACACCTGCTGACCCACCAAGTGCCTCGAAGACCGGGCCAGCAGCGGAGGTCATCACGTTGCCGTTGAACAGGTTCACCTTCACCGGGCCGAACTCGTCGGTCGGTGCCGGGCCAGGGTTGCCGATGCGCTTGTCCAGCTTGAAGTGTCGCACCCAATTCTGCGGCGACGGAGTCGGGGAGCCCGACGCGACCGTCCCTACCGTCCAGGTGTATCGGGCACCGTCGTGGAGCACGTCTTTCGGGACCGTCCACTTCGGGGTGGAAAGGCATCCGGAGTCGACGACGCTGCCGGAGCGGCCGTCGAAACCGCTCGAGATCTTGAAGCAATACTTGGTGCCCGACGGACCCGCACTGACTTCAAGAGTCGGCATGTCAGTCGAGACCACTGCATCCTCGGCAGGACCGACAGGATTGACCTGCGGCCCGGCCGGCGGAGGCGTCGTCCCGCCCTCGTCGGTGTAGTCGACAACCAACGCGGCCTGCAGCTGCTTGTAAGAGTAGGTGTTGGTCTCGGTACCGCCGAGCATCACCCAAAGATTCTTGTCCGTCGCGTTCACACGGTCACCGACAGCGGTCACCAAAGCCGAGGAGGCCAGTGATCCGTTCTCACCGATGCTGGCGGCGGCCAATTGAGTCCCGATCGCGCCGAAGCCGAGCGGGCTGTTGGCCTGGAACAGTTTCACTTCCGAGGCCGGCTTCTGCTCAGCCGCGGTCGAGGCCAGCTTCAGATCCATCCGCGCAGACGTGACAGTCTTACCCGCCAGCGGAGTCAGGTCGTAACGGACCGCGGAGCGCCAGAACGCGTTCTGGCCGAGGAAGTTACGGTTGTTGCCGGTGCGGATGCCGCAGCTGAAGCTGCACGGCAAGCCGCCTTGGTTGTAGGTTCTCGCTTCGGACTGCTGGCCGAAGTCCCACGTGTAGGTCGGGTCGACCACGATGGGGAACTTGCGGGCCTTGTCGTTAAGCCACTTCTTGTCCACCGACACCGTCAACTGCCAGTCATCGCCAGCACGCTTGATCTCATAGGAGCCACCGGTGATAGCCGGGCCCTTGCGGTCTTTGTCCTTGACCTTGGGATCGGTGAGATTTCCCGCCGAGTCCCAGACCTCGATCGGCGGCAGCGCCGCGACGACCTTGCCGGACTTGTCGGTGATCTTGACAACTTTGCCTTCGACCTTCGGAATCAGGTCACCGGCGTCGAGGGTGAACACCCATCGGCCCTCGCCGACCGCCGACTTGTTCTTGAGGACGATCGATTCCTTCACCGAGTCCGCCGTCATCTCATAGGTGACGTCGGTATTCGGCAAGGCGTTGGGATAGGTGGCCTTCGAGCCGTCGACCTTACGACCGGCTTTGCCGGCGCCGTCGAGCTTCAAGGTGACCGGGACTCCACCCTGGTTGACCTTGAACAACGCGGGATCGTCAGCGAACTCGGCCAACTCCACCGCGACCTCGGTCCTCGCGGCCCCGACTCGCTTGGAGTCCTTCTTGTCGACCAGGCGAGTGTCGACCGGGGCCCAGCCGCCCTTGCCGTCGGGCACACCCAACGGATCTTTCGATAGGACCAGGGTTTTCGTGCCGTTCGCGTTGGTGAACTCGATCGAGTTCTCGCTCCGCCCGGTCTCTTTCGATGTCTTCGGGTCGAAGGAACTCTTCGGTGACGGCTTACCGCCGCCTGCCAGCAGAGGCGTGAAATCCGCCTCCGGCGACGGCGGCTGTTTGTCTGGTGTTTTCGACTTCGCTTTCGACAGCATCAGCGGCATCGTCCGCGGGTCTTTGCCCTTCGGCGCAGCCTCCGCTCGCGGTGACACTGCCACTTGGGTCACTGCCGCGACGAACAGTAGGACCAATATGACCGACCACGCCACGGCGCTTCGGAATATCCATAAGAACGGTAACCAGCGCGCTAGCGCGGTGTCCCGATGACGAACCCTCATCACTCTCCACACACGAAAGCCCCACAGTCGGGGCACTTCAAAACAACGAACCCGAGCATCAGGCGGACAGGAATATGGGTTGGATTGCTCGCACGGCCTGGCAGAGCGATACAAAATTGGGTATGCCCGGATCGCACGGGCGGCCATTCGGCCCCGCGCAACCCGGGCGTCACCTACACACTCGCCAGCGACCGGCGACGACCTCCGTCGAGCTGGGACCTGAAGCTGCGCAAGCTCGTCACACCGCCCTGTCAGCAGCTGCCCGCACACCGCGCAGGCTCCACATCCAGGTCTTCTCCGGCCGAAGAAGACCCACACCCTCGACCGAATCATTGGTCGAGCACTCCGCTGACTCAGTCCATTCCCATCCATCAGCAGACCTCACATTGCCGCTGAAGACTCCACACTCACCAACGTCTCGAACTGCATGACATCCAGTCAGATAGACGACACACACCACCGCTGCATAAATGTCGCCATATACCGGCGACGCAGCGGACCCATCCAACAACCGCGGCCGCACAGGCGACCGGCGGCGGCGCTACGACCGTCCGAACGTCCTCACCTCGAGGGGTGCACGCGAGACGTGCCGGAGCACCGATTTCGGTGATCTACTTCGGGCAGCTGGGGTTGGTCGGGTCCGTGGTGCACATCGGGGCGCTGCCGCTACCAAGACCGGCACTTCCGGTGCTGACCGGGGTATCGGCGACGGTGTCGGCGTCGTCGCCATCACCGACGGTGATACCGAACGAGGACCCGGACCCGCCACTGCCGGTACCCAGCAGGGTGACCAGGTCGACCAGGTCCCCACTCGAACCGGTGCCGGCCGAGGCGGTGCCGGCCATACCCAGCATCAGGCCCGATGCCACCACGACGGCAGCACCGACCGCACGAAACTTGTTCACAGAATTTCTCCTCATCAGAACGTTCATCACGACTCAGGTCCCCACCGAAAGTCGCGGCCCGCGAACTAAATTCACGGCAGGGCAATTTGTATCACGCCGACTTGCCGATGACAAGCGACTTCACCGACTATTATTTTCCAATGCGGACCGACATAGATTTCTTCCCCAACTCCAGCATCAGGGCAGGTCTAGCTGGCCGCTCTCCCAATAGCGGAGTCGGCTGAACCCGTAGCGATCTTAATCGCTGAAATAGTTCGATTGCGCACGTGAAGCGCTTTCTCGGACATTTATCCGATGAAGCTGTTTCTATGCCCTATTGCCAGCGCTCGCGTCGAAAGCTCACCGAGAATTACTTGCGCCTGGCCTATCGATGTTCCTTTTGTGTCGACTATTTCACTTTGATGCGTAGGCGGATGCTGCCGCACGTATCTGGCGGACATAAGCATCGGAGTGGTTGTAGGCGAAGACAGCATCCCTCCAGCCGCGACCGGTAGACAAGTCCCCGCCGGAGGCACACAGGTAGCGACCTGCGGCCAGAGCCGCATCGTCGATGTTGTCCGCGCTCCCCAGAGATCCCTTCGACGTCCCGGGTTTGCCGTTGGCGAGGATCTTCTCCAACGACTTGTAGTCGATGTCAGCTCGCACGCCCCATCGCTTCCAGGTGTCGGGGATGAACTGGAACGGGCCCGCGGCCTGGGCATAGACCGTCTTGCCCGCCCGGCTCGTCGCCTCGGGATCGACGATCCGGGCATTGCCATTGGTCCCGTCGAGCGCGACACCACGGATCACCGGCCGAACCTGCCCGTCACCGGTGATCTTGGCTCCCCTGTGACGACCGTGATCGCTTTCCACCCGCGCGATGCCCGCCAGCGTCGTCCATCCGAGATGGCAATCAGGCTGGGTCTTCGCCAGAGCGACCGTTGCATATCCGTAGGCCTGCAATGCCCGTACCGGTATCCCAAGCTTCCCCGCTCGCTTGCTCGCCCAGTCCTGCAGCGCATCGGTGTGACGGTCTGCCGCCACCAACTCAATCGCGGGAATCTCATCTGTTACCGGCGCGGTGACGGTGCGGGAATCGCCCGGCGACTGGCCGCAGCCAGCGATAGCGCCAATCGCGATCGCCGCCACCAGCATTGACATTCCACCCCTCAGCCCGCGTCGCGCCGCTGATAAGGCGGTTGCCGGTACTGCACTTCCCCTCAATGCACTGCGGCGGGACCGATCACGCTGCTTCCGGTCGTCTACTTGCATGGCCGAGCCGTTGTCGTCGTGGCCGACTTTTTGGGCGTGGTGGGGCGTTGGGTTCGTGTCGTCGACGGCACACGAGTGGTCGTTGTCTTCGGTGTTGTTGTCGACTTCGGCTTGGTTTTCGAGGGCGTCGCGGTGCGGCACGAACTCGGCTTCGGTTTGGGGGTGGTCGTCTTCGTCGTGGGTGCCGTCGTTGTTTCAGCTGGAGCTTCCACGGTGACGGTCACCGTCGACGGGGCAACATCCGGATGTTGCGACCCACCTCCACCCCGCTCGGGCATGGTCACACTGCCGTTGAGCGACACATTCGGCCACTGCGAACCCGCCGGAGTCTCGGTCACAGTCGTCGGTTCCGAGGTCTCGGTCGCAGTATCTGTGACTGTCTCGGTCACCACCGGATCGTCGCTGCCGACTGGATCGATCGGTGCCGTCTCGGTAACGGTGACGGGCTCCGACGCTAGGGGGTCTTCGGTGGCGCCGTCGGTGCCGAGACCTCCCTCCGGCAGTGGAAGGTCGCTCGGGATTTCCGAGAAGGTGCTCGGCTCCGTCGTTTCGACTGTCGCGGTCTCGTCGTATCCGCCAGGTAGCAGTGCGGTGATGTCATCGAAGGACTGGGTTCCTGGTACTTCCTCCGACGACGCGGCGGCGTCGGTCACCGCGTCTGTGCTTTCGGTGTTGGTTCCTGTCGCGACCAGCACGCCGATCCCGGCGCAAACCACCGCTGCGGCCACTGCAGCGTAGGGCAGGTGCCGTCGAGCGCTGGCGGATTTGGCATAGCTGGCGAACCGTCGCCACTGTCGTGCAAGCGGTGACGCCGGCTCCTCGTCCGGGACGACCTCGGTGTCCGGCTCGTTGTCGAGCAATTGCTCGTCGTTCAAGTCGTCGGCATCGTCGGAGTCGTCCGAGTTCACGGGCATTCTGATGACTTCTGTCAGTTCGGGATCGGTGAAGGGATGGTCCCGATTGTCAGGTGGTGACACGTATATGTTGCTTTCTTTCAGTGACGAGACCTTCGGGCGGTTACGGCCTATGTAGACCTCGTAGTTGCCCTGCGGAGCAGATACTGGGCAAGCCTCGAGCGACATGGCGTCGCTGTGGCGCTAGCGATCACACCGCTGCGCCAGCGGATGCGCAGGTCTCAGATGCGCATGTCTCAGGAGCCGGTGACTGCCCCACGGATGATTCGACCGAAGAACCCGGTCACGGCATCTTCTGCGGAGCCGCTATCTTCTCCGTCGGCGGAACCGGTGTCGAACGAGCCTGATGAACCGGTGGTCGAGGAACCAGACAGTCCTGGCCCGGAGAACGACGATCCACTACGCGACGGGGTAGTTTCGTCTGACTGGTCGTTGTCTTCGATCTGCTCGTCGTCGGCGACGGCGTAGGGCGTGCCCGTCGGAATCGGCTGCGCTGCAGCACTGGTGGCTTGCAATGCGATCGCTCCGAAGATGGTGCCGGTCATCACGGCCGCACGGACAATCCTGCTGTTCTTCAATGTATTTCCCTTCATTCCTAATTGCTCAAGCGTCACAAGAACGCAAGTAGCTGACATATCCCACGATGTGGCCACGACCGCATAAAGAGTCAGACGCGTACAGCGGCATGTAACCGAATTCGCTCCGAGATGAGTGGGTGTTTTGATCCATCTCGACTGCACCAGCGATCCAAGACGATTCATCCGCGATCGACGGACTAACCCGCCCGGCAACGGACCATCCAAGTTCCGGTCACGGGTTCAGTCGCGCTGTCGCTAGCGATTCACCGGGATCGAGGTTCCGATCGACCCGTCGCTTCCGGCACCTTCAAGGTCGACGTTGCACTTCATAGCCAGGCTTGCCTAGCACCACCAGCAACGTAGCCCGCCTTCCAGCCCGGAATCTCCTGCCCGAGGAGTCCGCTAGCAGACGCGAAACCTGCTGCGGGCACTGATCCTTCGGCGCCACCGCCCCAGCCCGAATAGCCGCGCGTGCCCCCAACGCGATGAACACCATCGTCATCGAGCCAGGCACAGTGCTGCGGAACAGTCACGAACCGGGAACCAAGCGCGCCAACGCGCCACCCATCTCGAAGCCTCATCACACTCCACACACCAAACCCACAAGCAACATCCACACCCGGACATCACAAGAACGGGCGAAGCGTACACATTGGACAATGCGTTTCGCATGGCAAACAAAATCAGCACGGCACCCGAAACGTGATGTGCCTCACCTACACACCGAATGATTCATGCCTGCCGCGCGATCCAAGCAGTCATCCAGTAGCGACGCTCAGACGGCTCGATTCAGGACGAGCGAGTTCGCTGTTGACCGCGATTCTGGCGAAGAATGCCCGGCACTCAGGCAGCGAAAATGATTTATCTAGAACAGATTTCGCGACCTCCCTCCAGAGCCACGCGCCGCTTCAACCAGCAACTTCAGGCAGCGGCGGGCCGGCCGAACTCGATACGCGTACACGATCCTTCGGCACGGTCGCCCAGCACCTATCAATCAAGCGACCGCAGCGCGATCAAACCATGACATACATCACACAGCATTCTCTCAGGATGCACAGAGGCCACGGCTTGTCGTGGCTCGCAGATGACCACGGCTCGCTTCGGTCTTCGCACTGCCCGCCCCTCAGCACAGACACCGTGCGCTCGAATTCTCCTTCACTCGAGAAGGTTCGGGCAGGTGACGCCCGGTCATCACAACCCTGAGATCGGTCGATGCCGCTACTGACGAGAACATCCGAAGCCGCAGTCATCCAGCAAAGCTCCCCGATCGCCTGCTGATCAGCCCCAACAGCTAATCAAAGCGGCAAGTCCTGGTCCGCTCAACACAGCGGGAGCGGAAACAGTCGGCAGAAGTCGTCCTCGCCGGACGTTTCAGACCGAAAACCGCAGCACCGACCTGATCGAAGGGGTTGGAGTCCTCCGCGATCGCCACCACAGTATCCGGGGGTGATGACCACCAGGTCGGCCTCGGTTCCGGCGAGGTCGTCGTCTCGACCTGGCAGGACACAACCCGAGATCGATACACCGGAAACCCCAGAGGGTCCGGCCGCACTGCGTAACCAGCCGATCACCGTGCGCCCAGTATCGTCGATCCCGTCTCGATCGCCGCTGATCACCAGCATCGTGTCCCCTCCACACGCGCAGCACCGAAATAGCTACCGCCTCAACGGTATCCCGCAGCAATGACATGCAACGCTGCTCGACCACCGCTTGGCCCGCCGGACTCCTACAATGCGGGTCGACGCTCGCAGACTCAGTGCCCAATTGTCCAAACGCGACAATCGAGTCAACCGCAGCACACCCTCACTACAACGCTCCAGGAGCGACGGCAGAGGCCGGTGCCTCTGCGGAGTCCGGCTTTGACCGTGCCCGCAGGACGTCTCGGCGCCCACCTCCATCGTTTGGGTAGGCGCCGACATGTCCTTCGGCTCGGCATTGACAGGCGTGACTGCTGTCGGCCTGTGGAGCTTGGTCAGCTCTAGTCGGCCGTGGCCGTTCGGGATCCACAGTGCTAGTGGCACTCTTGGCGGAGCATTATCCGGTCGTTCGGCCATCGGTAGCGTGGGACCATGGTTGATCCGCCACGCACTGTCGTTCACCGCGAATGGACTGTGTACGACGGAGCGCCGTGGCTACAGGTCACCTGCAACGAGATCACCACCCCCGACGGTATCAACCGGTCCCATCACGCGATCCGGTTGAACACCGTCGCAACGGTGATCGCTGTCGACCAGCACGCACGGGTCCTGCTGATGCGCCGTCATCGCTGGATCGTGGACGCCGTCGGGTTCGAGTCGCCCGGTGGAATCGTCGAAACCGGTAAAGACCCGGCCGCATGCGCGCGGCGGGAGCTGTTGGAGGAAACAGGCTTCGAGGTCGGATCGTTGGATCTGATTGCCGACCTCGAACCGATGCCCGGACTGGTTCAAACCCGCCATCTGGTCTTCCTCGGACGCGATCCACGTCAGGTCGCGGAACCGACAGACGGCGAGGAGGCCAGCCAGCTGATGTGGATTCCCCTCACCCACACAGCAGACCTGCTCGCCCGCGGGGAACTCCTGGGCGCCGGAACCGCAGTGGGAATGCTCACCGCCGCCTCACTACTCGCCGGCACGTCACTGCTGACTCCAACACAGTCGCAGGTCGCAGCATTCGCCCATCATCGAACCTTGTCCGGCGAGTCCGACACCATGCGCGCATCCGACACAGGTCCAGGCGTCGAGGCGGGGACCTGATCCGTCGGTTCGCTCTCGCGGAGGGCTGACTCTGCGAGGATTGATGCGTGGCTAATCCGGTGAATCCTGCACAGTCCCTTGCCTTCTCCCCGATCGGAACACTGGGGCTGGAGCAGTTGGCTACCACGATCGGTGGTCGTGTGACGATCGTGTGTGGGTTCCCTGCCTCGGGCAAGACCACCGCCACCAGCGTGTTGTCGAGGTTGCTCAGCGCTGTCGTGCTCGACAAGGACCAATTCGCGCCCCGGCTCGAGGAATCGGTGATGGCCGAGTTGACCGGCAACCCCTACGACCGTGACAGTGAACTCTACCGGCGAGTCGTCTCACCCCACCTCTACCTCGCCCTCATCCAGCAGGCATTCACCATCGCCGAGCGGTGCCCAGTGGTAGTCGACGCACCATTCCTGGGATACATCCGAACCGCCGCGCAACGAGGCATCCGGCTGGCTGACTACGTCCGGTCAGTCGCCGATACATCCGACATCGCGATCCGCACCGTGTGGGTGGACACAGACACCGACCGGATCCGTGGCCGAATGCAGCGTCGCGGCGCCGAACGCGACGAGCCGAAACTCTCGGACTGGAACAGTTACCGCAACACGGTCCTGCACTCCGACCTCGCTGACGCCGGCCCGGCCGTGACCGACCACATCATCGCCAACTGAAACCGCCACCACCCCACCATCGCCAAGGACACCGATCTGTGCTCGACAACGCCCACCTGTCGAGGCTGCTGGAGACCTCGATCGACACCGTCGTCGACCTCGGTGCACGGCACTCCTGGACTCTGCACCGCGCGACCACCGGCAATGGTCAGCAGGTCTTCGTCAAAGCCGCCGCCGACTGCGGGCCCGTTTTCGCCGCGGAGGCCGCCGGCCTGCGCTGGCTCGCCACCGGCACCGAGTCGAGTCCCGTCGCCGAAGTTCTCGCCGTCGACGAGAAGATGCTCGTGCTGCCCTGGCTGGCGCCCCATGCCTCCACGGTCGAGGCAGCGCGACGATTCGGCCAGGATCTGGCGACTGTGCACTCCCACCCGGCCGAGGCCTTCGGCGCCGACTGGGACGGCTACATCGCCGACCTTGCGCTGGACAACACGCCCTCGACTCAGCCGTGGAGTACCTGGTACGCCGAAGCTCGACTGTTGCCCTACCTGCGTGACGGCCACCAGCACCTCGAACCCGCCGAGATCCGGCTGATCGAGGAGGTCATCGCCAGGATCGATTCCCTGGCCGGTTCCACGGAGCCACCGACCCGCATCCACGGCGATTTGTGGTCGGGCAATGTGGTGTGGAGTGGTGGGCGCGGCGTCTTGATCGACCCGGCAGCACACGCCGGTCACCGCGAAACCGATCTGGCGATGCTCGCACTGTTCGGTATCGACCACCTCGACCACATCCTCGACAGCTACACCGAGGCGATACCCCTGGCCGACGGCTGGCCCGACCGGATCCCCTTGCATCAGTTGCATCCACTGCTCGTGCACCTCGTGCTGTTCGGCGCCCGCTACCGCAGCGCGGTCGTCGAAGCCGCGACCGCCGCGCTGCGAGCTGGCTAGCTACCGTCTCACTCGGCGGCCGTGCAGACCCACCGACTCGAAAATCGCTGGCCACCACCAGGTGTTCGACGCCAGGATGCTGGCATGGCCAACGATGAGAGCACCGCCCAGCGGATCATCTGGCGCGACCTTCCCGAACAGGCACGCCGCGCGGTCGAGGCTCGCCTTGGTACGCGGGTGTGCTCAGCAGTGACTCAACCGGGCGGGTTCAGCCATGGCCTGGCGGCCAGGCTGTTCCTCGACAATGACCAGGTGGTGTTCGCGAAAGCTATCAACATCGACGACCCGCTCATCACGATGTACCGCACCGAAGCGACCACCGCCGCACGACTGCCCCCGCAGGTACCGGCACCGAAGATGCTGGCCACGATCGAGACCGACGGCTGGCTGATCACAATCTTCGAGAACATCAGCGGCTCGCACCCACGGATCGAGGACCCGGTCGAGCTCGCAGCGATGCTGGACGCTATCGAGCAAATGTCGCAGGCGCTCTCGCCGACCCCGCTGCTGGACGTGCCGAGTATCGACGACCTCTACGGAGCGAAACTGACAGGGTGGCGTCATTTCGCCGAACACGGCCCACCCACCGACCTCAACGACTGGTCACGACGCAACCTGGACCGGCTCGCCGACCTGGAAGGCACCTGGGCGGCGGCAGCCGCAGGAGATACGTTGCTGCACACCGACCTTCGCCCCGACAACATGCGATTGCGGCCAGAAGGAGCTGTGGCTGTCGTCGATTGGGCGTGGCCATGCACGGGGGCGGCGTGGGTCGATCTGGTCATGTTCGCACCAGCAATCGCCGACAAGGGCATCGATCCGGACCCGATCCTGGCGACCCACACCATCACCCGGAGCACCGACCCGGCTTCCATCAACGCTCTCCTCTGCGGGCTCACTGGCTACTGGGCGAACGCATGCCGTCAACCGTCACCTCCACGCGCACCCCACCTGCAGGAACACCGTGCCCGCGCCGAGCTCGTGACCACGCGCTGGTTGCAACGTCGACTCGGCTGGACCTGAAACCCGGTCAGCAGATTGCTGTTCTGCCTGGGGCAGGCGCCGTTGAGCCCCTGCCCCGGTACCGGGACGGCATCTCATTCGACAATGTGATGCAGGGCTCCGTGTACTCCAATCCGCTCAGACACACCACAGCAATTGAGCAGCAAAGTCGTTCAGATCACTGACTCGGAAATATGACACCGCTGCTGGCGGTGGGCCGGTTCTGCGATCCACCTATGGATACCCAGGATCAGAGCGCGACCTGATCGACCGCGGCCTGATCCCAGCTGGCTACCCCGACCCACTCGAAGCCCGAGTCCTGCTTGCCGCACTCGTCGCCGGCGGACACGACAAATCGGCGTTCCAGCAGGCGTTCTCCGTGGCCGGTGGCTTTAGAGCACCGAGAGGTGGCCATGGTCGTCGGCCTCTGTAAACGGGAGCTGCTGATGCGGGCACGGGAGCTCCAGCTCGGGTGTAGCCTCGGCACCGCCTTCGACCGCGGCGACAACTCCGACGAAGCGCTGAGGCAGCCTCCCACCTCAAGGGTGTGATTCTGGCGTACCCATCATCTGACACGAGGTTGTTGAACCGGCACCGCACCCACGTGCCGCGTTGTGCTTGGACGTCGACCTCGTAGGTCGCGCTGGACCAGTTCCTCCGTACCGGCATTACCTTGATGCAGTGTGGATTTGATATATGGAGCTCCGCGCCCCAGTGCATGGAGTTTCATGCCTGCTAGCCGAACGGCGTGCGAGTCAGCAACTCGGCAGGTGTCGACGATCGTGTGTCCGTGCATTGTGCGAGCGACCTCGTGCCAGTCGAGCTCTCTGTACTGAGGCCAGGCGGTGAGGATGACAACTATGTCTGCGTGGTTGATCGCCTGGTATGGATCTCCGAAAATCTGGAAGCCGAGATCGGCATTGGTCGCTAGGCATGGATCGTGTGCGCTGACGATCGCGCCAGCTTGGTGAAGTTGGTTGATTATCCGCAGCGCGGGAGAATCGCGGCAGTCGGTGGTGCCGACCTTGAAGGTGGCTCCGAGCGTAGCGATTCGTCGTCCGGTGAGTACTCCGAGCTGGCATTGAATCGACTCAATGACGTATTCGATGCGTTGGGTGTTGGTAGCTAGCGCTGCCTCGATCAGTGGTAGGCGGAGGCCTGCTGTAGCGGATTGGTGGATGAGCGAGGCGGTGTCTTTCGGCAAGCAGGGGCCGCCCCATCCTGGACCGGAGGTCAGGTGCCCGGCGCCTATGCGTGGGTCGGTTGTGAGCGTTCGTTCGATGTCATCGATGTCAGCTCCGAGGGCATCGCACATGGTTGCGATCGAGTTGATGAATGAGATCTTGGTTGCGAGAAAGGCGTTGGCGGCGTATTTGGCCAGTTCGGCGGAGGCCGGGTCGGTGACGATCATCGGGCATTCGAATGTGCGGTAGAGCCGCTGAAAGCGCTCGACGGCGACCGCGTCGTGTCCGCCGATCACGACGCGGTTCGGGCTGAGGAAGTCGTTGACTGCGTGGCCTTCGCGGAGGAACTCCGGATTGGCTATCAGCGCAATGCCCTTGCGGCCGAGGCGACTGTGCAGTTTGGAGTTGGTTCCGACGGGCACTGTGGACTTGATGGCGATGATGCTGTTCGGAGACAGCAGGTCTCGAAGGTCTGTGATGGCTTGTTCGATCGCACTGATGTCGGCGGACCCGTCGCTGCTCGCTGGCGTTGGTAGGCAAACGATGACGATCGAACTCCTTGTCACGGGTTCCAAGGTCGTGGTGAAGCTGATTTTTGCGGAGGTGATCGCTGTGACGAGCAGATCCTCAAGGCGGGGTTCGTCGAGATGCGCGTGGCCGGTGCTCAGTGCATGGACCAGTGCTGGGTCGTGGTCGACGCAGTCGACGGTATATCCGAGGTGTGCGAGGCAGACCGCGGTCGTGAGCCCGACGTATCCGGCGCCGAGGACCACGATGTGTTCGTTTCGGTCCATGATTGCTCAGATCTCTGGGAGGGTGCCGTTTGGGGTTACCGTGCGATGAGGACGGTGCGGCGAGTGTCGTCGATTTCGTCACCGCCGAAGCTGCCGTACATCTCGACTGCGCGAAATCCCGCTCGGTGGAGCAGATCCCGCAGTGCAGGACGCCGATAGAGACGGGTGATGCATGTTCGCGTCCAGTCGCCGCGGGTGTAGGTGTTGCGGGAGACCCCGTTGTCCCAGTCGAAGACCGCATCCTCGCGAACATCGTTGACGGTCACGGACTTGTATCCGTTTGGCTGTCCGTGGGCTTCGTTGGTGCGGGCGGCATTCTCGTAGGTTGTTAGCTCCATAACGAGGACACCGCCTGGGGCCAGGCCGGACTTCCACGCACGAAGTGCGTCGAGGTCCTCACTGGCTGTCGGCAGCGATCCGAAGCTGGTCCACAGATTGAACACGGCGTCGAACGGTCCGGACGGGATGTCACGCATATCGTTGAGGTGGAACGTTACGGATGGCCAGCGTTGGTGTGCGAGTGAGATCTGTGCGGGGGAACTGTCAACGCCTACCGCGTCGTAGCCCAGCTTGTGGAGCCGACCGGTATGGCGACCCCAACCGCAGGGGACATCGAGGACGCGGCTACCTACCGGAAGTTTGGTCAGCGCAAGGATCGCATCGACATCGGCGTCGGTTGTGTCGTACTTGCCGAGCCGCCGAAATGTTTCTTCGTAGCCGTCGTCGAAGAACGAGCTTGCCCAGTCCTGCCTGGTCATGAGTTCGACTCTGTCGCGTGGTGCCAGTAGGTGTCGGTGTTCAAGATCTCGGCTGCCCACTGGTAGTGGCCCGTGGTGTTGAGTGGAGTGTCCGGTTCCGGGTAGAGATCGCAGGTGAGCAGCGCGTTTACGAGCAGGTATGTGTAGAGGTCGTGGCGGCGTTCGGCGGACAGGTCGCTGGCTGCTGTGTTCAGCAATCGGTCGCGGGTAGCGGTCCGGTCGTGTTCGTACATGCGGTAGAACGATGCTGCGGTGGCGGTGTCGTAGAGGGGGTCGCCGATCATGGTGAAGGTGCCGAAGTCGATCA
The DNA here is from genome assembly GCF_042728775.1 of Nocardia sp. NPDC060259. Lineage (NCBI taxonomy): Bacteria > Bacillati > Actinomycetota > Actinomycetes > Mycobacteriales > Nocardiaceae > Nocardia > Nocardia sp. NPDC060259. The sequence goes on along the minus strand of NZ_JBHXAY010000028.1, from coordinate 36,429 downwards.
GTCCGCTCACGGTGTCCTCGTCGTGCATGAGGATGTTGCCGGGGTAGATGTCGCCGTGGATGACCCCTTCCGGGCCCCGGTATTGGCTGGCGAGGCGCGCCAGCACCTGGTCGGCGCGGTCATCGATGCCGGATAGATCGTGTCGGAGGGCGGGCAGGACCCGATGCAGCTTGGCTGTGACTGTGGCGGTGAGGAATTCATTCCATCCTGACGGGGCAGACGGTTCGGCCGGTGAGGCTAGAAGCATCCGTCGCTGCAGCGGCGGGTCGAGTGTGACTGTGCCCAGTTCCGCGACAGTTTTCAGGTACAGCGATTCCAGTGTTGGGTTCGATGATGTGGTGAAGGCTTCCATGGGTTGGCCGGGGATGCGCTGCTCGATGACGGCCAGCAGTTCACCGTGTTCGGTGATGCTGTGGATGTGAGGTAGCTGCCAGCTGATGTCGGGCGCGGAGAGCCTGCTGTAGAAGTCCTGCAGGGTGTTCAGGGCGTCTCGTTGGGCGGGATCTGCATATATCTTGAGGACGCGGTCGTCGTCTAGTGTGTAGGTCCTGGACTCCGTACCCATCCCCAGCGGCTCGGTGCCAGCGAGGCCGAAGGCCTTGAGCAGTTCTTGCTCGGCGTGCTCGGTGATGTCGCGGGAGTCGCGGCGATTGACAATCACAGGGCTGTACCTTCCGGTGAGGTGGTCTGGGCCAGGACATGGAGCAGTCGTTTGTGCAGCGTGGGAGAGCGTGCCGCGACAAGGTAGCCGAAATCGACGGTGGTGCCGTGCGGATGGATTCGGTTGCCGAACTCGTCGCTGATCACTCCACGCGATGCAGATATCAGGTGTGCTGGGGCGGCGATGTCCCAGGTGGCGTGCCCACACATTTCGACGATCGCGCCAGCTGCGTGGCCGCGGGCGACGTCGACAAGGGTTCGGGTGGACTCGAAGCGGTCGATCTCGTAGGGGTGCATTCCTCCGATTGCTTCCCTGATATTCGGAAGGTCGCAGTAGACGGCGTGGACGGCGAGCTGTTCTGGGGGCGAGTCGGGCGCGGTGAATGTCGCCTGCTCGTGGTCGGCGACGGCCAGGATCGACTCGGACGGAAAAGCCGCGACGGAGAGCACGGGTTCGTCGTCGACCCAGCCACTGACCAGGACAGCGAAGTCGCTATGGCCGGCGAGGTACAGGTTGGTGCCATCGAGCGGGTCGACGAACCATACGTTGGTGCCGGGACGGCACTGGGTAGCGGTGTCCTCCTCGGCCAGGATTACCGCGCCGGGCTGTGTTGAGGCGATCGCGGCGACCAGTATGGTTTGGCTGGCGAGGTCCGCACTGGACACTGGTGTCCCATCCGTTTTGGTTGCCGATGCAGGGGCAAAGCCGGTGAGTCGTGGCCATCGGGCAAGCAGCTCGTCGGATGCTCGCGAGACTGCGTCGATGATCCGATCTTTCGCGCCCTGGGAAAGTACCCGATCGGTTGGGTTCGGTGTTGTCATCGTGTCCTCGGATCGGTCAATGTGGCCGTGACGCGTTGCGCCCAGGCTGACCAGTGAAAGGCGGGATCGAATCGCGGTCGCGCTTTGGGTGCGCGGTAGTGGAACTCCAGCGCGGCGGTCAGCAGTTCGACTTCGTTTCCGCCGACCGGAATGTGTGTCAGATTGGTGCGGGGCCGGCCTGGGTGGAATGTGGGAATGTCGGTGAGGATTGCCGACCGGTGGTGGGCTAGCAGAGTTGACACCGGACCGGAGCTCTCACCTAGCCATGGACCGCGTAGCTGGACCGCGCAGTCGACGCTGAGCAGCAACTCGGTGAAGTCTGTGGCATCGGGATGATCGATATGGCGGATCGACGCGTCTGCGGGGATGCTGACGGCGTACTGGGCTGCCCCGACCAGGAGCAGTAATGCGTCGTCGGGACGTTCGGCCCATGCCTGCCATGCGGCAAGCAGGACCTCGATCCTCTTGTATTCCCCTAGATATCCGAAGGATCCGAAGACGACTGTCTGTGGGCAAATCCCGTATCGGGAGCGCACGTCTGGGTCTGTTGTCACCGTGATCGGCGTGACGGGGAACGGGATGACCTCGATTCGGGCACGGGGGTGTGCACACTTGAGGAGTTCTGCGACGCGCTGGTGGTGAACGAGGACGCAGGTCGCGGCATCGAGGACCAGCGTTTCGATCCGGGCGTCGATGCTGTACGGGTCGATTCCGGGGTTGGCCCTCCAGAAAGCTTCGAGTGCATCTCCGTCGGCGATCTCGGTCCCGAGCGCTGTGGACAACAGTGCCAACACCTGGCGTTGTCGGTGTTCGGGCAACCGTTCCCAGGCTTGGTAGTAGTAGTTGAGGATATTGATTTCATGTAGCAGGACAGGACCTGGTCGTTGCGCCAGAGCTTGGAACGCATCGTGGTGCAGGTCGTTATTACCCAGGTGATACAAGACCTGATCGAACTGATCCGGATCGGTGCCGTGTTCAGCGTGCATTGGGTGCCACATGCGTTCGAGCACGGGTAGCGACGAGGCGATGTAGCTGGCGACGCCGCTGGGCTGGCCCGGGTGGGGGCCCCAAACACCGAGTGTGGGACGGACGCTCACGATCGCGGCTCCCGAGCGCTGGCACGTGCTGCGATGACCTCGTGGTAGACGGCGACCGTATCGGTTACCGCGCGCTCGACGCTGAAGACCGTTCGCGCACGCCTTCTTGCCTTTGCGCCGATGCCTAGCCGCTGAACAGGGTCTTCGACGAGGGTGTCCAATGCTGCAGCGAACTTAGTCGGATCGGTGGTATCGAGGAGCAGGCCGGTGTCGTGGGTGAGCACCTCGTTCAGGCCGGCGGTGTCGGTGGCGACGACCGGCAACCCAGCATGCATGGCTTCGATACACGCCAGGCCGAGTCCTTCGACCGAACTGGGCTGTGTGGCGATGTCACTGGCCGCCCACACAGCGTCGCGCACAGAATCCGAGCATTCGGCGAGCAACGTCACATGTTGGTGCAGCCCGTGTTCGTTGATCCGTGTCCGCAACTCGGACAGGTAGCTGGTGTCGGCGCTGTTGCACGAACCGACCATGAGCAGTCGTGCCCGGTCGCGGTGACGCATCTCTAGAAATGCATCGAGCAGCCGATGTTGACCTTTGCGCGGCTTGAAACGTCCGATCAAGCAGATCAAGACGCCGTCTTCGGGAACATGGGCGCGGCTGCGCACATCGCTGCGGGAAGCCTGGTGGTGGATGGGAGGGGCGGTAACCCCGTGGTAGACGATTCGCACCTGCTCGGTTGAGTACCCGAATGAAGTGGCCTGCGCCGCGAATGCCTGGCTTCCAGCCACGACCCGATCTGGGGCGCATGCACGAAAAACGAAACGGCTGCGTTCAGTTCCGCCGGGTTCAGCCGCGGGCTCGGTCTCGTGGAACGAGGCCACCAGCGGCGCGCGTTTGTCGAGACCGGCCATGGACGCCAGCAGTAGCGCCGCCTGTGTATGGGTGTGCACGACGTCGAAGTCGAGCCCATTTGTCAGAGCCGTGATATCGGTGAGGACACTGAACAGCGCGGCTTCCCAAGGAACAGAGTTGGCCACTGGTGAGTGCAGCAGCGCGCCGCCGCGCAGGACCCGTACACCGTTCTCCATGGCGTTCATCGGTTGGTCCCAGGCATCTCGATTGGTCACAACGGTTACTTCGTGGTCACGGGCGAGGTGTTCGGCCATCGTGGTGATGTAGGTTTCCAGGCCGCCGAGGCGGGGGCGATAAGTTGTGCTGATCAGCAGAATCTTCATGCCGCACACGTCTTTTCAATCAGAGCAGGCAAGACGCCGAGGGTGCCGATGACCGGCACCGGTAGCGGCGGACGGTAGACGCTGTGGCGATCGTAGAGAACCGGATGCCCGATGCCTGCCAGAGCGGCGCCGAACATATCGTTGACCAGACCGTCCCCGACGAACCATGTCTGCGCGGGGTGGACTCCGAGTTCGGTGAGCGCAACGTCGAAGATCTTGCGATTCGGCTTCTCGCAGCCGACGACCGTCGAGTCCAGCATCAGAGCGAAGTACCTGTCGAGACCGAATCGCGCGAGTTCCTCCGTCAGGGTTCCATCTGAGTTCGATACAGCGGCCAGCGCGATTCCCCCCTCACACAACGATTTCAGAACCGTAACGGCATCATCGTCCAGATCGCGGTACAGATCAGGCCGCGCTGCGGAGGCCAACCACGCCTCGGCCGCGAGGTCGACTCGCTGCCCGAGCAGTTGGGCCCACGTCTGGGCAACGTGTTGAGCACGGGTCGGCGTTGCCGGGAAGTCCAGGTGATGCGATTCTGCTGCTGCAGCCCAGGCGATTTCGGCCCGCTGCGGGGTAACCGCGGTGACACCGCGGGCACGGAGTTCATCGACCATGACTTCCCCGCTCGGATGGATCAAGGTCATGCCGATGTCGAACAGGACCGCCGCGGGCGTCGAGCAGGCCGCCATCACAGGATCTCCACGAATCGCTGGTGCAACAGCGGTGCGGTTCCACGGCACATCGCCACATACGCGCTCCGGATGCAGCTCCCGAGCTCGGAGCTGGGGGTCGGGATTCCGTCGATCTCGCTGACGACGCGGACCTCGTCGAGGGTGCCTGCGAGAAAGACCTCTTGCGCGGTGTGAAGGTTCTCCGCGGTCAGCGACTTCTCCACCACTGACAGGCCCAGTTCGCGTTCGGTCAGGCCGATCACAGCCGCACGGGTGATCCCTTCGAGCAAACCATCTGAGAGCGGAGGAGTCACCAAAACGCCATCCGAGACGGCGAACACAGCAGCACCAGGAGTCTCCGAAACCATGCCGTCGGTGTTGAGCAGTATGGCTTCCTCCGCGCCGGCATCGAGGGCTTCGATACGAGCTTGCCGGAATGCCGTGTAAGCCGCTCCGGTCTTGGCCCGGGTCGGTAGCGCCGAATCCGGGATTCGGCGCCAGCGGCTGACGACACACCGAATCGTGCTATCACTACTCGGGTCGGCTCGATGGCAGGCGATGAACTCACCAGTGGACATCGAGGTCGCCGATGCTGTGTAACGCCCGTTGTCGACGTACACGGTCGGTCGCAGATAGAGATCTGTACCCGGCACACCGCACACCGCGACCAAATCGCGGATCGCTGCGCGCATTCGTTCGGCTAGACCGCGATCGACCGGGATGTGCATCAGAGCAGCCGAATTGGCGAGCCGACGCAGATGCGACTCCAGTTCGATCACCGCCCACCGTTCGGTGCCCGGTTGCCAGTAGGCGCGGATCCCTTCGAAGACGTTGATCCCGCGAAGTGCGGTCTCCGACGTCACATGCAGACGCGCCTGCGGCCAGGCAGTAACAGTGCCGTTCCACCAAATCCAGTCTGGAGCAGACTCATACACGAGCTGCCACCGATGCCTCGAGCTCTCGCACAGCAACCCGCTGTGTACCGAACAGCGTGTCGAGAAGGACGGGGAGATAGTCCACCACGGGTTCGCTCACAGTCTTCCCGCTTGGGCTCGGTACCAACTCAAGCACGGCCGCGAACTCCGAGTGTTTTGCTTGCTCAGCACGTACACGCGAGAAGGCCGCTGCGGCATCTGTTGTGCAGACATTGGTGGAGTAGACGACACCGATGTCACCGACTCCACCAGTTTTCACTGCCCACAATCGGATCGCTGGCGGGGGCATTCCTACCTCTTCAGCAAACTCCCTGATCGCATGGTTTCGCAACGTCCCCTCAACGAACTCCTCGTCATTGGGAGGCTCGGCGTTGCCGCCGGGAAGTTGGATGCGCCCGGGGCTACTGGTGGTGTCGGCCATCCTGCCGACCAGGATCCCACCGTTCTCGGTGCGCGCGACTGTCGCGACGTAGATCGTTCGGGCGTACGGGCGATGTTCGGAGGATCCTGGAGCCTGCCGCCATAGGTAGTGCGCATAGTCGCTGCGAAACCATTGCAGATCGCAGCCCGCCTCCTCGAACCGGATCCCTGCTGCGGCCACCAGCGGACCGTTGAACAATGTCGGGTTGTCCAGGACACGGTGAGTCCAGTACTCGTCGACCTCGGTCGTCACGGCGGGATCAGCGCGCGGAGGTTCAGCGGCTTTCAGCCGCAGCCAGTCGACCTCGGTGAATCCAACAGCGGTCACGCATCCACCCCTTCCGCTACCGCGCACCCCAGTTGGGTGGCAAGTTCTTGCAGAGCCGAACTGGCTGGACGGCGGCACAGCACCTCGTTATCGCGTATGCCCTCAATCGGGTAGGCAACGAACCGATCGCCTTCCCAGAAACCTTCCGGGTCGAGATAGAACACTTTCAATCCTCGCGCTCGTGCCCGGGCTTGAACGCGACGTCGGTCAGCGTGACTGCCGATGACGAGCAGCGAGCGGGTTTCGGGCAGCCACGGCACCTCGGGCACGGCTTCGTCGTAGCGGCGTACGTAGCACTGTCCGAGACCGGCGCGCACCGCCAGGCCGTCGAAGTTGTTGGTGATCACCGGCCCCACCATGTGTCCAGCGTCAGCCAAGGACCTCAACGCGTGATGACCCGCTGTCGGTTCAGCTGACAGACATCGAGAGAACATTTCGGTCAGGACGGTCATCGCCGCCTCGGGAGCACGTACAAGCCAGGTGGCGAAACCATCTTTGCCTGGGCTGAATACGAAGGCACCGGTGCTGCGGTCGGTGACCTGATAGATCTCGTGTAGACGGTGGAGCGCCGGCACCGATGCCTCGACGGACATGCCGCATCCGAGTTCTACCTGGAACGGCAGGTGCTGCGTGAGCTCGCCCAGGTCAGGCACCACGTGCGGCTCACCCCGGCGGTCCTTCGCCCTCATCCCACCGGCCAGCACCTGCCACGGCAACGCGATCAATGCCGCGTCCGGGATGAAATGGCTCGAACGGATGACAATGTCATGGCAACCGTAGCCCACAGGAAGAGTCCTGCCATGGTGAACGTCCTGAGGATGCACCTCAGCCTCAACCACCTCGCAGACAAGATCACCGTGCGCCCAGCGACCCTGTCCCTCCTTGGACCAGCCGCCTGCGATCAGTGCGGCGTCGACGGCCGTTATTCGCTGCCGCAGCTCGGGCTTGGGCAACGCCACTGACATCATGAGGTAGAAGTCATGCAGCAACAGCGAACCGCCCTCGACGCAGAAGCGGTATCGGTAGTGGAGAATCCGGCGGCGGGCATCGTTCGGGTGCTGCCAGCCCGATTCTGAGGCATTGTCTGCGCCTTGCGTACGCCGCCACAGTCCTTCCTCGACATCCCAGTCTCGGTCGATTTCGTTGAGGTAGTAGGTGTTCCATCGCTGCAAGAGCCGTGGACTGAGTTCGGCAACCCTATACGGAAAACGCATGACTCTCCTTGCGCTGTGGGAGCCGGTAGGCAATCGCGCTCACCCCTGCAATGGGTGCTGCGGCCTCCAGCACTCGGTTCACTTCTGCCGGGGGTTGGCTAGGCGGGCTCGTCGACGCCATGGACAACTGCCTGCTTCGCCGCCAGTCAGAGCTACGCGGGATCTGGCTGGCCCCGCAGGTCAGAAACAGTTGAGCGAGCCGTCAGGTAGTCGCCGGCGGTCGGATGAGTGGGATCAAGAGCTCGGACGCTGTCCGACTAGCTAGATCCAGGCTGGCATGAGCTGCCGCCAGGCGACCACGGGCTGCTGTCCTAGTCTTGCTCTAATCTCGTGATCGATTGGCTACCGATAGTTTTCGATGGCCGCGAGCGGCGATGATGTGACGGGGGCTTGGCATGGACTCGGTGGTGGTCCGTTGGACCGGCCGTGAGGCGCGTGCCTTGCGCGAGGCTACGAGGATGAGCGTCCGGGATTTCGCCGCTCGCCTAGGAGTCAACGACGCAGCGGTGTCTCACTGGGAACGCCGAGGCGCGGAGGCGCGGCTACGCTACGAGACTCAGCAGCTTCTTGACACTGAGCTCAGTCGTTCAGCGCCCGAGGCAATCGTTCGTTTCGAGTTGCTTCTGCGATCGGCGCACGAGAACAGCTTGATCGCAACTGATGCGTTCCCAGAGCACGCGAGATCAGACGAGCCTGATCTGGGGTCCAGGTCATCCCAGCGGACCGGGGTCTTGCTCGATTCCTGGACGCCAGATCCCATTGATCCCGAGGCATTGCATGCCGTCGATGAGTCTGCTGTCGATCGGTTCAGTCGTTTTCTCAGTTCGCTGGAACGGGTCTTCGTCCTCACCGGCGCCGCAGGAATCGGAAAGACACGGCTGTGCGAGCAACTCGGGCGACAATGGACAGGCGAGACGGACTTTCAGTTCCACGGCCGCGCAACGTGGACGTCCCCAAGGGCTGACCTCGCAACCGAGATCCTGCGATACGCCTCAATTCCCGCTGGCAGCGACTCCCTGCTGACATTGGAACGTGCGGCGCGAACGCTGTTGCGTCCGTGCCTAGTTGTGCTCGACGGGGTGATGTCGGAGGAGCACACTGTCTGGGTAGGTCGGCAACTCGACGCGATCTTGCGACAGGCGGACTCGAATCTTCTCAGGTTCGTCGTCGTCGCCCGGACACCGCCTGAACCTGACTTTTCCGCCTTTCCCATCCTGGCTGCAACGATCTTCGGCGGGCAGGATGCGCCGACCGGCGCGTCTCACCGCTTGGCGCCGTGGCCGATCGCTCAGACCCGCGAGTGGTGGGATCACACTCGCACTGAGAACGATCTCCTGTTCTCTAGGCTGCCGGTGTCCGTGCAAGCCCTCGCGCGGACACCGCTCTACCTGCAGATGCTGCGCAGCGCCGGAAGCGCCGCACAATCTGGCACCCGGCACACCTTCCAGCTCATCGACCACTGCGTTCGAACCATCCTCAGCCGATCGGGCCAGCCTGTGGACGCTGTTATCGACTGTCTCGCTCACTCGGCTGGCGATCTCTCTCCTGAGCTCATACCAACGCCTCTCCAAGGCAGGCCCCGCCCTGCAAGCTCTCTCGTCCAGGCGCCCCCGTTCGTGGAGCCCGTGGCCGGCGGAGCCGCGAGATTCACTCACGACATATTTCGGGAGTACTTCCTCGCGATTCAGATTGCTGACCAGATCGCGGATCTGGGGCGATCGTCGGCTGCGGTCGCTGCCTTCAACAACCTCGCCGATCGTGCTGCCCAATCCGCCCAGGCAAGGAACGTGTTCGAACTCGCAGTGCGTGCACTTGACCTCCGTGCACCCCACCTCATCGAAACCATCACCTCCGCGCCGTCTGTCTCCACGGACGTTGCGTTGCCGATGCTGCTGGAAACCACCGCGGCAGACGGTGGGCTGGCCGACCACGTCGTTCGTGCCTGCGCCACCCGCGCCCTCCAGTCGCCGAATCAACTTCTAACCCAGGCACTGCTCGCGGTTCCTAACCTTGTTACTGCGCTCGGAGACCGGCACGCAAAATGGGTGGTCGAACAGCTTCGATCTCATGGATCTTCGATCTGGGATGACATCGCCCACCATCTCGAGGCGGCTCTCGACATACAGGTGAGCGCTCGCATCGCCGACCTGCTCAAGCTCGACCATGCGCGAGAAGCCAGCTTCATTGCCCGCCACGTCGACCTGTTCGCCAGTCCCGGCGACGACGGCGACACGATCATCAGCCAGCTCGTTGGTCACCTCGACTGGCGAGTACGTGCTGCGCTAGCCACACCGCTGCGATCATGTGTCTCGCTGAGCGCCACGCAGGTGGATCTGATCGTCGAACGAATGACACACGACGGGGACTACAAAGTGCGGGCCGCTTTGGCGCGAGTGATCTGCTATCTGGAGACCGCATCAGCCCACCAGACTCTTGAGGCGTTACTCACGGACCCCAATTGGCATGTGCGCGAATGCGCCTTGTACGGAATTCTGGATGGACGACCATCACCATTGGCCCATTCTTCGTTCGCCAAGATTCTTATCGATGTCACCGCTGCAGACAAATCCTGGATAACGCCGCCGGCGTCGGTAGCAAAGCTGCGAACACGGATTCTGCTTCTCAGCGGCGCGATCGACTTGGATTCGCTCGAGCCGGGAGACCCGGCACTGCTAGGGCTACTGAAAGAAGTCAGGTCCGGCTGGACGACGCTGCCCGGAGACATCGAGCAGGCGCTTGTTTCATTCGGGAAAAATTCAACCCACTGGCTCACAGCTCAAGCAAGCGCCGCAACCGAGCAGCGACAGCACAGCGCCCACGAACAATATCGGAGGCGGCGCGGGCACCGTTCGCTGCAAGTCGCCCTCGACGTCCATACCCTCGACCAGGCCGTCGCGATCGCTACAATCGCCGCCGGTAGTGGTGTGGATTTTCTGGAAGTTGGCGATCCATTGATAAAGCGGATGGGCGTTGCAGCGATCGAGACTATAAAACACCAGGCGCCACAGACTCCCGTCGTCGCGGAAATGATGTCCGCCGACTGGGGTAGGGACCAGGTCGAGCTTGCGGCCGAGGCCGGGGCTGATGTTGTTCTGCTCATCGGTCCCGCATCCATCGCCAGCGTCTCCGCCGCAGTAGCCGCAGCGCGTCGTCTCGGCATCGCTCTCACGCTTGATGTGTCACCGGGCCGACTCACGCCCGCTTGGCTACGCGACATGGAACGCACCGGCATCGATGGGTTCGTCGTCACGACCAACATCGATCTAGGCGTCGGCGGCGACCATCCTCTCGCGACCGCCGCTTTGATCCGCGGTCACAGTCAGCTACCAGTCGCGGTATCGGGCGGGTTCACCACCGCTGACGCGGTACTCGCCGACAGTGACGACTGGGACATCGCCATACTCGGCCGGAGCGCATCAGACGCCGTACTACCTACTGACATGGCATACCAACTGCAAAATCTCATCCGGAGAATTCGCCCCCAGGAGCGCCTGTGAACATCACACCGTTGCGAATCGAACACATTCAGGAAGTCCGCCAGCTGATGGAGCGCGGCGAGCCGTACATCAGCGCCCGCACGCTGTCGGACTACTGGCTCTATGCCACCCTGTTTTCCACCACCTGCCCAGTCGCTGTCACCACCGATCGCTCGATCGCAGGCACCGTTATCGCGTTCCGCAGCCAAGACGATCCCAACGAGATCTACATCCAAGACGTCATGATCCACCCAGACCACCGACGACAAGGAACCGCAAAACGCCTGCTGCACAGCGTGCGACACCAGGCAGAGCAATGGGGTTGTCGGCGCCTGTACCTCACTTCCGAGCCCGAAAACCTAGCGGCACAAAAGACCTGGGCAACCCTGGGCTTCGAGAACGAACCAGGAGACTACAAGATCGCAGGGATATCTGTGAAAGCCGACTACAAAGGACCAGGCCGCGACCGCGCGGTGTACGCGCTTACCTTGCCCTGACATAGAGGCAGCACACACTGCAAATACTCGCGCACACCATCACAATCCGATCAGATATGGCTAGTTGGCGCACCAGCAGAGATTGCGCGGGCGTCACCTCGATTCGTTCGAGCCCGGCCAGTACGCGGAGAACGTCGACCTCACCGCCTGGGCGCGGTTATCTGAGGGCACAGATAAAATTCGTGACTGTGGCGGCCTCGACGCTCAATAACTCGGCGTACTCACGGACAAGTGAGCGAAACGCACAAGGTGCGCCCACACTACGCCATCAGAACACCATTCCCAGCCCAAGCATCCTCCACGACAGTAGATCTCAGCATCCAAGGGATTTGGCTCCCACCAGCTGAGCACCGACGCCCGCTACACCGCGCCGACGTCTGCACCGCCTGTCGCTTCGAGGATCCATATGAATATGCACTGTGCGCCGAGATGGCCTATGGGCGGCGTTGCTGCCGCTTTCTTGTTGTCGATGACCGGGTGCGCGGTCGCGATCGAGCAACCCGAGCTGGCGATCGTCACCACTACGTTCTCACCAGCACAGATGTGCGCGGCGCTGGCTTGGCCGCAGCCCACTCCAGCACTGATCGGGCAACGATTCGACCGCACACTACCCGCAACTACAGCATGTTTCTTCATCGCCACGGCGCTGACCCCGGACGGCAGAAATATCGCGCTTGAACCAGCGGTCGTCGATTCCTCTGTTGTCGTTGCTTAGTTTCCGTGTCTCGATTAGCCACCAGCTAACGCCCTGACCTTGCGTTATCAGTTGCACGACAACGGTTCTCGAATATATGTTCCCGCCGTGATGCTAGTGGAGTTCACCTCGCAGGGGTGGCAATCGTGGGACGTCGAGCAGCAGCCGCTGATTCGTGACGGGATGCCGATCCTGGTCGATGACGACCTCCGGTTTGCCGATGACGGACTGCCGCGGCCGGCGGCCGTGGCGAATCGTTGGCTCCAGGAGTTGCCAGTCAGTGGCGCTCCGTCTCCGCGCACGTGGCGTGTATACGCGCAGGTGCTGCGCGCTTGGATCGAGTTCCTGTCGGATCGTGGAGTCGATCTGTTCGACTCACGGAGGTGAGGTAGTCCGGCCGGCCCACTGCCGTCGCGAGCGTGAACGTAATCGAGGACGCTGAAACAAAGCATGCGCCGTCGCTGGCCTGGCCTCAGCACAAGCGACGTTGCTACACGTGCACTCCAATAGCGTGTGGCTGCCACCGGGCTCGTGATCGCACGGCTGACCCGCGCCGATCACCACGGAATGCGGGCGCGTGAGTCGGTGGCGCTGACCCGATGGCTTACCGAGCAGGGCGTCACGGTCACAGAACCCGCGCACGACAGCGCCGTAGTGGTCGACGACTTCGTGATCGCCTTCTGGCAGAACTACCAACAACCAGATCGAGGCGCCCAATCCACCGCTGCGCTCGGAGCCATACTCGGCCTTGTGGGGGCCGAGCGGGCAAGTTGTTGCGAACATTCGGTAACGATTGGTATCAGCTGGACGCTGCGGTCGACAACACAATATGTTGGGCATCGAGGTATCCGAGGTCGATGAGTCGGGTACGGAGCGCGCGGGCCGAGCTGGTTGCCGGGTGCTGCCACGCTCGCAGGACGTCGATCGCTTGTCCAGCGATGTACATGCGATCCCATTGGTCGTCAGCGTTGTCGAGCAGAGCTATGAAGATGGTGCAGGTGTCATCGGTCGCCGGTAGACGAGCGAGTTTGTTGGCGACCGACTTTTGATGGCCGATCCGTCCGAGTGTCACCTCAAGTGTGCTCGCGATCATCTTCAGCCAGCGGGCGTCGTCGATGTTTGTTACGAAGGCCCATCGACCGATTCCGGCCAACGCTACATCCTTGCTGGTGATCGCGTCCGTACGAAGCAAGTAGTCCCACGCGTTGACAGCGCGGGCCAGAATGGGTGCGTCCGACGCGGCGTTTTGGACGAGAAATGCGATGTACTCGACTGTTTCGGCTAGGGCAGCTGGTGTAGCAGCGAGACGATCGACGACGATGCGGATGTCGTACCCCGGCACGTCGTCGATTACGCACAGGGCGAGGATACGAGCGGCGTTGTACGCGTTGCGCTTCGCTGCCTGGAAAAGGTCGTCGCTGCATGTTTTGTACAGCCACGGGGTGGGTTGGCTCCACCTCACCGTGAGTTCGAAAGTCTGTCGGCCGAAGGGGCGGTCTCTGAAGAGAGGCTGCAGTCGGCTTGCAAGCCAGTCACCCGCGATGTGCTCAAGGATCGGACGATGTGCGGCGAGGATTGCTCGCAGCTCAAGCCCCGATGCAGTGGTGAGTGCGATGACGGTGTCGAGGGTCTGGGTGAACTCTGCGCGGACGTGGGGGCGATTGCGATGTTCCCAGGCTGCGAGCGTGAGCATTGTCAGCAGGCCGTTGCTCCAAGAAGCGTCGTATGCGCGTTCCAACGGCGACTGGCTGAGTTCGCCGACCGTGGGCGCGTTGGCGATGAGCTTGTCACAGACATCCCACAGCGGGCCCAGTTGAGAGTCGACGTTGCCATCGTGGTTCGCCAGTTGCCGAACCAGATCGAGAAGCACTCGCTGAAGATCACGGGAATCTGCCGATCCCCCGGCGGGCTGTGTCAGATCCGGTGGTTCGAGTGTCTGCAGGAGGCGAGGGACAACAGCATCGATCACGGCGGGCGCCTGAGGCACGATGTCCTCGATGCCGCCGAGCAATCCTCGTACGTAAGCTTCGACGAACTCGTCGGTGGCTAAGCCCTCGATGATCTCACTAGGGCAGCTGCTCCACGCCGCCGGATCGTTCTGCACAGCGTCTTCCAGTGCACGCGTACGCCAATAGGGACCCGGGAATACACGGCTGACATCAGCATCGGACTCGCCGGCTGTGAGCATGGCGACAACTTCTAGGGGCGGTTCTGTCGACAGATCCACCGTGGCTGAGGTGCGTTCGACGAACTGCAGGCCGACCTCGGGCCTGTGATCGACTGTCAAAGGTTCGGTTGAGGGGCGATCCTGCCAGTATTCGGACAGCTGATCGATAGCCGGTGTCCAGGCTGCGAGAACGCGCTCGGGCAGAATCGCAGCCCAGCGCCACATCCGGCGCCAGTCCGCGGGAATCGACTGTTCCTCGGCTGGTGTGGGGGACGGGACACCGCACGCGTCAACCCAACTGCGCAAATCTTCGTCCGTGGGGTCGCGGTCCATGATGCTGTTGACGAGGGCCAGGTCCTCGGCGGTCGTGAGCGCGTGCCCGATCCGCGTCGCTACATGCGCGATGGCGTCCGAAATGGGTTGATCTGCTGCTACGGCGAGGACTTGGGCGCGTAGGCGGTCGCCGATCTCGCCGCTGATACCTTGCACACACTTCCACTGCTCGTTGAACGGGACGTTGTACTGCGGTGCTACAGAAAGCAATCGGGAGAGGTGATGCGCCAATAGCGGCAGGGAATTCGGGTTTTCCTGCATCTCCAGGCCGAGGGCCTCTACGCCAATCCACCGAAACGCTGTTTGTTCCACTTCCTTTGCTGCCAGCTTCCGGGTCTTGCCTGCAAGGATCTGGGCACGGTTGACATAGTTCACGGTGGTGAGACCTGCTGCCAGATGGTCGAGTATCTGCACGGTCTCGTAGTGAGCCGGGCGCGGAAAAGGACTGCAGTGTCCGAGTACCGCGTCGGCCACCTTGGTAACGAACTGGTCGTCTGGCCGGGCCTCGAGCGCTGCATGCACAGCAAGAGATCGAACAGCCCCGACATCGCCATGCAACCCAGCTACGGTGGCGACGACGGGACGTCCTGCCGAGCCGAGACTGGCTGCAACACGCAGTACCTCGTAGCGAGCTGAAGTCCGCTCTGACTTTGGCTGCTGGGCGATATCGCTCAATACCAACTCAAGTAGGTCTGCGACAGATTTTGGTTCCGTCTTGCCGAGACCGTTGGTCAGCGAGGCGGCCGGCCACACCGTATCCGCCACTGGTACCCCCACGATGCCCGCGGTGTGGAGCGGCGACAGCCAGGCAGAATCCTGCAGGGCACCGAACAACAATCGCAGGTGGTGGCTGTTGGTCGCCAGCCGCGCGATGGTGTCCGTCTGGTCGGGAGATACCCATCGCTGAGCGGCCAGGTCCAAGATTGACTGGGCGACTTCATCCGGTGGCGTGAACATTCGATCGAACCATGAGATTGTTCGGTCGAACAGACTGGTGGCTTCTTGGTGCGATAAGTCCCCGTGCAGGCTCGAGTTGACATCCTGGAGCAGAGCCTGGAATTCCTTGACAGGATTGGCTACGCCGACAAGGGGATCCACACCTGTGCGTTGGCGCAGGTGCGTGATCAGCTTGAGGGCATAGCTGTTGGCGCGAGCCTCGTCCGCCTCCACGCGACGCATCACGGACTCGAATGTCTCCCGTGCTTCGTCCCGCCCCGTCTGAGGCGCCGCGAGCTGTTCCTGAAATATCCTCCATGATGTGAGCACGAGTCTCAGCCCGCCCTCGGCGGGATCATGGCTTGAGACAATGCGATTCAGTGCCTCGCGCAGGTTGTAGGCGGCACTGGCAGCGAGTCGGAGCCCGTTCTGATCGGTCTCCAGCTGAATGAGGAAGGCCTTGGCGGTTCTCAAGCAGTTGATGACGTCTTCTGCGGTCTCAGGGCCAAGTTCGGCACGCAACCGTTGGGCCACTGTCGTCGGTAGATCAAGGGCCGGTTCGACCTCAGCGATGCTGGCTACTATCGCGGCTTGTTCCTGCACGCAACAAGGCTAGATCCCAACCGTGCCTGCGGGCGAGCGACTTTTCGGGAGTGCCGAGCCGTTCTACTCATTGGCCGAAGTCGGGGCAATTTTGCCAGGTCTGCCAGCATGTCGCGGCTGCGACAGGGTGGCGTTCGCTAGGCCCTCGCCGCCGGATCGCACATTGGGTTGGACGTGCATGTCGCCGATCCAGGCCGCTACGACATCTGGTCGCAGGGTCAGCGGGTCCGCACCAACCAGTAGGCAGAACGTCAAGTCCTCACCGGCCCGTTGTCGAACGCATTGCGACCTCGGACAAGCTGGGCGAACTACGCCGCGAGCTCAACGGCCTGGTCGGGATGACCAGCAACAGCCGATGGCGGCTGGCTACGTCGGTCGTATCGTCACTGTATGGGTTCCTATCCTGTCGCGGTCACGTTGTTGTCCGCTGACGAGGCACGGCAGCAGATGGATGCGATCTGCGACCTCTACGACGAGGTCTTCAGCGTGGCGCCGTTCGTCTGGCCAGACGGGGAGTCGCAGCGGCACAGGAAGATGATGGAGCAATTCGTCCTCGATCCGACCTTCGGCATCGTGTTCGCCGAAGCCACGGGTCAGCTCGCCGGATGCGTGTACGGAGTGAGCCTCAAACCGCCCACGAACTGGTGGGACGGTTTCGAAGTTCCCGTACCTGACGACGTGGTACGCGAATGGCATGAACGCACATTCGCCGTAATCGACCTAGCGGTGCAGCAGCAGTGGCGTCGCCGTGGGCTCGGGCGCGACCTGATGAACACACTACTGGCCAGTCGACAGGAACAGCGGGCAACTCTGGCGGTGCAGCCGCAAGCGGCGGACGCGCATGCCTTCTACACCTCGATCGGAGGATGGGAACTCCTCGGCCGCCAGTTCCTGCCCAATGCTGGGTATGTGCATGATCGTTTCGACATCTATGTCAAGGCTTTGGGACCGAATCCGTAGCTGTCCAACTCCTCATCCAAGGTCCGCACTGGTGTGGTTGTGCGCCAGCGGTCGAGTCCACTGCGGGCCTTCTGGATACGGTCGACCAGCCGATCGGATCGACAGGACACGGCCAGTCGGGCGCTATCGCTGATCGCGGCACTGGCGCCCTCGATCTGCCCGGTGTCGGTGTAGGCGTGGGCGATATCGAGATGTACGAGGGCGAAATTGCGCAGATGACTTGGGTCGATGAACCCACGGGCGTCTTGTGCGGCGGCTAGAGCGCCGTGACCGTCTCCGAAGCGGTGAAGGCATTCGCTGCGGATGGAGCTTGCCAGGCCCGGGCCGTGGAAGTAGGCAACTGACTCGATAGGGCCAGAGGAAGTGTCGCCAGCGGCGATCGTGGCGTCGGCGGCATCGAGAGCAGCCATGCAGTCAAAGTGCTGGCCGGAGGCCGCGTAGGCGTATGCGGTGATGTCGTCGGCGTAAGCCTGCATGCGCCAGTCTGGCACCCGCCGCGCCCAGTTCTGGGCCGCTATCGCGTGGTCGATTCCGACGCGCGGATCGCCTTCACATACCTGCAGATAGGACAGGTTGCACAGGATCAGCGCCGCCAGAGCATCGTCGTGTGCGCGATGCGCGGACCGGCGACCATCCTCGTAATGACGGGTGGCCTCCTCGAAGTTGGCCAGGTCGAAATGCATCCAACCTGCCAGCTGGGACAGGTTGCTATGGAGCCCGTGCAAGCGCTGCTCCAGCGCTGGTGGGCATTCTCGTAGGAGGGCTTCGGTGATCATGATCTGCCCCGTCACCATCGGCATGATCGCGTGCGGACCGTAGGTATCGTTCTGCGCCAGGAAGATCTGCAGCGCCTCCTCGATGTTATCTACGGCTTTGGCATCGACGCGACTCGGCGTTATCAGCACCTTCTCTACACGTAGTCGTTCGTCCGTGTCGAGGCCTGCGAGAATCGCGGCCACTGCTGGGAGCCCATGGGCGATGCCACCGAACAACTGCAACAGCTCGCGACGATTCATCTCTATCCATACTCGCAGGTCTAGGTCTACTGGAAGTTCATTCATTGGCCGCGGCAGGTGGTCTGGAACACCAGCGAACGCCTTGCCTGCGCCCAAGAACTCATCGAAGCGCTCGCGGGCGCCGCTGTCCGCACGACGCAGCATCTCATCAAGCGAACCAGCAGTGAAGGGCCGAATCTTCACGGCCTCACCACCCGCCCGCCAGTTCGACACTGTGCGCGGATTGACCTCTACCCTCTCGGCAAACTCGCGAACCGACAAACGAAGCGCATCCTGAAGCGCCTTCGCTTCGAACCCTGTCCAAGCCTTCGACAGGACCATAGCCCAGTTCCCCTCTTCGATCAGCCACGCACTTCCACGCTATTGCATTTCGTTTCCACGCAACGGGATTCAATGGAAGACGCGACAGTGTGATGGTCTATCAGCGCACCTTGCCGGACTGCTCACACCTACCACCCAGCACCGAGCCATCCGCTCGGCACAGGCAGCGGACAACAACGGTCCATCTTCCATCTGGTCTCCGAACATGTTGTATAGCAAACGATTTCAGCGAACAAGCCCTGGAGATTCCCGCAGAAGTCGTCCCTTTCATCACGATCGCCTTCGTGGCGAAGCCGTGGCGTGCCGACATCTCGGACCGAGCCGTGTACCGGACCATCGCTTGCCAAGACGCGCACCCACTATCGAACGGTGGATGACCCATCTCCCCGCCGCAGTTACACGCGCTCTCACCCGACGACCAGGCATCCACCACCGGTCCGATGTCATCTGCCACCGATCGTCAGCCGTGAACACGGTCGGTCAACTCAATTCAACAGCTACACACCGGAATCCTGTGTCGTCATCGACCATCGCTACATGTGCGTCATTGAACGCTGCTGGATGGACGCGGTCGAAATGACTGGTGAATGCGCTGCCCTTGAGTTCGCGTCGGGTCTCGGTTGTCGGGGTGTCCATCCATTCCCACGTGTTGCCGCACATATCGAAAACACCGTAGGGCGAAACCCCGGACTTGTAGGTGTCGACCGAGGTCGTCCGGCCTGGGCCCGAACCTCTCACGTTGCATTTCGCCGGCGTCGGAGCGACACCCCACGGGTACGGATTGCCCCGTGTCCCGCGAGCCGCTTTCTCCCATTGGCTTGCAGTCGGCAGAGCTTTGCCCGCCCACCTCGAATACGCTTGTGCGTCTTCCCAACTCACCCACACCACCGGATGATCAGCCATCTCACGCGCAGGTAGTTCGGCGCCCCAGTGCTGTGGTGCCGGGTAGTCGGTCGCGGTGACGAACAGGGCGTAGTCCCGGTTGGTTGTCGGGAAGACGTCGATCCAGTAGCCGTCGAGCCATTGGGGTTCGGACTGGTATCCGGACAGATAGATTCCCTCGGCGATCCAGACCATCACCTTGCCGTCACCGGGGTGCTGGCGATGAGAGCCGGACTCGGGCACGTCGGGATCGCGGGTATCGGCCAAGACGTCGACAGATACAAGTTCTTTGAATCGGGCGCGGGATTCGGGATCCAGTCGTGCGAACGAGGTGTCGAGGGCGGCCTGGTTGACGGGACGGGGAATGATGCCTTTGGCGCCTGCCTCCCATTTGGATATCAGGCGCTCACCGACTCCGAGGTGCGCGGCGAAGTCTTTGAGGGACATCCTGCGAGCCGCCCGAAGGGCGCGGACCTCCGCGCCGCTCCACTGTTTGACCGCGACAACACTTCCCAAGATCGCCCCCTCGACATGGCCCGAATTGTGGTCCCACCGTATCGAATTGCGATGTTAGACGCGTTCGAGCGGGATGGATTCGTATTCTGTGCGCAGAGTATCGACGATGTCGTGCTGGATCTGCCATACGGTGTCATCGACTGTGGTCACTGCGCGCACACCGACCGCGGCGTTGGTGGCGATCGCGCCGATGTAGTCGGGCAGCTCGGCGAGACTGATCGGGCGAGTCAGGACTTCTTCATCGCGGGCTTGGCTGAGCAACCGCATCGTCGTTCCCGGCAGAACGTCGGCTTGCGGCCATACGAGACGGCCCTCGGAGTCGATAAGGCCGATGTTGGAGGTAGCGATCTCGGTGATCAGCCCGTTGGCGGTGGTGAGCAGCACATCGTCGAATCCGGCCACCTGCGCGGCCCGCCGATGGTGCAGAGCCCCGAAAAGCCCTACATGCTTGACCCGGGGCAACTCGCGGGCGTAGGCCGCCGACTGCAATCGCAGTGGTTTCGCGAGCCCTGTCGGCGCCGCTCTGGCCGTGATGAGGATCGACGGTGCGGCAGGTCGCGCCGGATGTCCCATCTCCAGGTCCGGATCGAACACCGTGACCCGCACGACGACGTCTTCGTCGTGGCCGGCCAAGGCTTTCGCGATCAGTTCGCGGACCTGGTTCTCGTCGAGGTCGGCGTCGAAAACGGTTCGACAGTCGCGGACGAGTCGCTGCAGGTGCAGCGAGAGTCCTCGTACCTCTCGGTGGTGTGCCACGAACGAGGTGAAGTGCCCGTAGTTGGTCAGCGCCAGCGTCTTGAGCTGATCGGCAGTGACCGGCAATCCGTTGAGGTACATACCGCCAGTCTGGCATCCACACGGTGGCGTCGATAGCCAACGGCAGTGTAAAGGCGGTCTAAGGCGTCGCGACGTGGTTCCGTGCGAGGGCGATTGTCGCGACGCTGGGACCATGCGAAAAAGCCTCGCCGACAGCGGCTCCGCCAGCTCCGAGACCGGCTCGCCCAGCAACGATTGTGCGGGTGCGGCCACCGGCTGCACCGGACCAGGTCCCGGCGCTTCGCCGATCTGCTGGCTGATCTGCGGTGTCGGGTCGATGCACGAATCGAGCGAGTCACGCTCTACCGACCGAATCGGCGTGGACGGGATGGAAACGCCCACAATGCGCCCACACAACACCCACACAACGCCGTTCCTTGTTGTCGGACGGTCCAGGAAGGTGGGTGTCGGTATCCCCGGAGCCCAGGAACACGACCTAGTCGGCAACGCTACGGCGCAACTCCTTTCGCACCGGGGGCCATCGATGACCGCTCACTGGAACGGAGCCGAGATGTCCTCCCGTGCGTTCACGTCGGCGACCTTCCCGACGGCGTTGTCTTGTCGATCGGTGCTGCGATGACCAAGTCCGTGACGGCTCCGCTCGTTCTTTGCGACCCGGCCGATTCCGTCGTCGACGCACTCGATGTCGTTCTCGGTGGTCCGGTGAGCGGCGAGGCTCGGTGTGAGTACTACCGCACGGTGTGTCACCTGCCCGCCGACCTCGACCCCGCGAATGGCCAGATCACCCTGCGAGCCGGACGCGTGCAAGCGGTCATGATGCCCTCGGCGCTCGGTGAACGGGTCCGGGTCGAGCTCGGTCGCCTCGATAGCGGCGGCGGGCCGATCGTGTCTCATCCCCGAACCGATTCCTGGACTTTCTTGACCTCCCACAGCAGCGAACTCGACCTGTTCACCGACGGCCGACGTCTCTGGCTCGCCAGAGTCGTCGTGCTGACCGATGGCCCGGTCATCGGACTGCCGTCGCCGAGCGCGGCCAATCCCGATGCCCACCGCGAATGGGTGCTCCCCCCGCACAGTCCGCTGCGGCCGAGCACCGCGGTGGTCCTCGATGCTGCTCGGGCCTGTGTGAAAGCCGGTGAGCGCCGATGACCACCTCGACGACCACGAAGCCGATCCGGCTGACCGACAAGATAGTTCGCCACGCCAGCACCTACCGGCGACTGTGTGGGTTCGATGCCTTCGCACAGGAGAGCAGCGGGCGGATCATCTTGCGGACCGGCGCCATCGAGTTGCCCCCGGCACTGTGTCAACGCGTCATCGCCGCGATGCTGTGGCCGGGCCCGACCATCGTCAGCGCCGGCGACCCGCATCCCACAGCCACGATCCTGACCGGACCGATTCCACTGCAGCTACGGCACGCCTCGACGCACGCAGCGCTATCGGCAGCCGGAGCTCAGTTGGTGGCTGACGGGGACGAGGTGCTGCTCCCGTCGCCGCGGGATCCGGCCCGGCGTTGGCTGCCGTATGAACCGCTGGATCCGTATCGGCCCTCGGCCCAGGTCGTGGTCACCACGATCCTGGCGTGCCGCTAGGTCCGCGGAGACTGTGATGCCGCTGTCACGATCACCTCGCCCTGAGGAGCCTGACACTCACCTGCGAGTGATCAGCAACGGGCTGGTGGCCGACTTCAGCGGCTGCGTCACCGCCGTACAGAACTTCCTGCGCGCCTGCCGCATCCATCCCCGTCCCTCCATCACTGCCTACGAAATCAGCGATGGAATCCTGCCGAAACTTCGAATGCCTTGTGAGGGCCTGTGGCTACACCCATGATCGAAACTCCCGCCGACCGCGCCAACGCCTATCGGCGCCTGGGCTGGCACGTCGTGCTCGACGGCCACGACCAGATCATCCTGCCCGCCGACCAGCTCCACGGGATCCAGGTCAGCGCCGCGCTGGCGGCAGTGGTTCTCGACCAGCTCCGTCAGCGCGGGGTCGTCACGCCGATTGTGGACAACGTCGCGACCGGCACCCGTACCTTTCTGACCACCGCACCCAAGCCCGACGACACTCGAACGGTCACCTTGTTCCCCCGAGAGTCGAAGGTGCAGGCGATTCGCACGGTGCCCGGGTGTCCGATCCCGCTGCCGACTCCCGACGATGACACCCGGGTATGGCTCGACGAACCCCGCCCCAGCCGTCTGGCGGAGTTCGAACTGCTGGTCAGGATCACTCTCGGAGCCGCTCGCGCCGCCCGGAAAGCGGCATAGCCGACCCAACACCCGCTGAACCGGCCAACCGATTCAGCTCGAGGGCACCGCCCGGCTGCCCGACCACGACAGAAGGACGACATCGTATGACCTATGTGAGCTGGTATGGCCAGACCCGGACTGGGCTGGCGCAGTTGCAGCGCAGCCTGATCGACATCGAGGCCGGCGTTGCCCGCCAGCGCATATGGAATCCGGAGCTGGTCATCGGCCTCGTCCAGACCGAGGACTACGCGCGTGCGGTCCTCTCGGCCTGTATCGAGGTCCAGGGTGTGCCCAACGATGTCGAAGACACCGTCACCGCGCGCATGCAACGTCAACTGATCCTCGACCGCGATCCCCACACCTTCGAGTTCCTCATCGGTGAGTGGGCACTGCACCGCACCGTCGGCTCCGCCGAGGTGATGATCGCGCAGATCAAAGCCTTGATCGACGACCTCGATTCCCGACCCAACCTTCGCATCGGGATCGTTCCGCTCAACACCGAATTTCGATCCCCCACCGGAGGATTCGTCATCCATGACAGTGCGGCGGTCGAGATCGAGACCGTCACCGGCGAAGTCATCACCGCCAGCCCCGACGATGTCGCGCTCGCCGAACGAACCTTCGCCCTGCTACAGGACCAGGCCGTCTACGGCGACGACGCACGCGTCGTGCTCACCCGAGCCCTGGCCACCCACACCGACCACTGACCCACCCCGTGTTCGGTCGGCCCCATCCCCGGCCGACCGAACACCGTTGATCCATCAGCCCGCACCCGCCGTGGGAGTGGGCTATTTCTGCTAGGAGCTGCCATGACTTCCACTGTGTTCGAACAGGATTCACCGCTGCCCACGGGCACCGCGATCCTCGGCTCGATCCTGGGCTGGAGCACCGATGCGGAGCGCAGCGACCCGATCCTGGCTGCCGCCGCCGAACTGGTCAAGCTCTCCCGCGCCCAGACGCTGGTGGCAGAGTCGCTCGGGGCCGCGCGCGTCGAGCAGATGCGCCGCATCGACACCGCGGTCTCCGAGGCGCTACCGGTGCCGTCCTCGGCGACGCCGCCGCACACCGAAACCGTCGCGATGGCCGTGGCTCGGATGGCCGACTACGCCGCCCGTCTCGACCGACGCCACACCCCGACCAGCCTGATCACGACGTGGGGGCCACTATTCGAACTGGCCCGCGCCCTCGACGGCCTCCTCACCGACCTCACCACCGGCCGCCGACGGGTCCCGCTGAGTATCTGGTGGGCCGGGTTCGGCGCAGCGGTCCCGGCACCGGAGCACCCATGACGCCCCTCCGCGTGGCCATGGCGCTGGCCGGCAGCGTGGCCTTGACCGTCGCCGCCGCGCCCGTCGACGCAGCACCAACCACGAACCCCGTCCCGGCCCCGGCGGCGTCGACGACCCTGTCGATCACGACCTGTCCCGCGCTGTACGCGTTCGGAGTCCAGGGCACCGGGGAGTCCTCACCCGATGCCGCGCCGACTACCGATACCGGGATGCTGTCGCTGATGTTTCGGCCGATGATGGCCGACGCACCCGGCCGAGGTCTGGTCGACCGCGCCTACGTGCCCTACCCGGCAGGTTTCGGTGGCGCCGTCGGGGCCTCGGTCACCCCGTACACCGAATCGGTCGCCACCGGCGTCCTCCGGCTGGAATCGATGATCCGTCAGGTCAATTCGGCGTGCCCGCAGACCAGGATCGCGGTCGTCGGCTACTCCCAAGGCGCACACGTCGCCTCGATCACCGCCCAAGACATCGGCGCCGGAACCGGAGTCGTCGCCCCGGAGCTGATCGCTGCAGTTGTGTTGATGGCCGACCCGACCCGTAGCCCGGGCGCGAGCCTGTTCCCCGGCACCGATGCCACCACACCGGCTCCGGTGCCGGGGACCACCGGCACCCACTTGTCGAAGCTTCCCGCCGCGCCGATCCGGTCGGTGGCATCCGGTGGCGGCATCGGACCGACCCGCGACATCTCCGAGGACTATGGGGCACTGACCGGGCGGGTCGCGAACCTTTGCGTCCCAGGCGATCTGGCCTGCGACACGCCTGCAGGTTCGGCGATCCTGCGTGCCGCGGCCGGGGTCGCGTCGCAGTCGGTGCTGTCGACCGGTGACCCGATCGCCTCGTTGATCTCGATCGGCCAAGCCCTGGCCTACACCTCGATCAAAGCCGCGACCACCACGATCGACGAAGACACCTCGGGGACCTCGCCGGCCGATGTGGCGATGTCGCCGACCAAGTCGATCTCCCAACGCCTGGCCGATGCCTCCGATCCCCGGACCCCGCTGGATATGAACGCCGCGCTGGCTGCGGCGATGCGGGTGGGAACGATCGGGCTCACCGCGGTCAAGCTCGTCGCCGCGTCGATCCTGAACCCGGCCACCCTCACCCAGCTCGCCACGGTCGCGTTGACCAATCCTGGGGCCGCGGTCGCGTTGCTGGGTGAGAAGTTCACGACCACGGTCAACGACTTGATTCCGCCGACGACCGGTGACCGGCTCGTCACGGCCGCGTTCGATGTCGTGCGGCGTGAGGTCTCCGACAACCAGGCGTTGCTCGACCTCACCACGTGGGTGCGGCTGTGGGAAACCGGGATGCGTCACGACGCCTACTCCCACACCATCGGTGACGGCCCCTCCCCCGCGGCGTGGGCCGGTGCGTGGCTGGCCGCCGCCGCCCACGACGCCGCCATCTCACCACCGGCCACCGTCGGTCGCACCACCGAATCGGCGCGGACACCAGCGAGCACGCTGGTGTCGGTGTCCTCGACCACGTCCACGATCCGCAGCGTGGACCTGCCCGCTCCCACCACCTCACCGAGCCCCTCGCCGGTCGAGGTGGTGGGAGCACCCCAACTCGTTGCCCCGCCCTCCCTACCAGCCGACCAGTCTCGCGGTCCGGCATCGACAGTCACTGCAGCGGGGCCCAGCCAACCCGGCATCTCAGCGCCGACGCGACAACACCGCCGTCAACGCTCGTGCGCCAGCCCGGAATCACCACCGACACCGGACATTGACCCACCCCACCGGCTTCTCCGAAAGGATTTCGATGCATCCCGTCCTGCAGACCGGCTACGATCTGGCGGCGCAGTTGTCCAATCCGACACCACAGGCACCACCTATGTCGGACAAGATCGTGCAGCTGGTGCGGTACTTCACCTGGTTCATCCTGCTCTCCGGTGTCATCGCCATCACCTACGCCGGCGGGAAGTTCGCGTGGGAGAAGTGGACCGGCGGCGGCCTGGAATCACCGAAGATGATCGCCGGAGCCATGATCGGCGGCGCGGTCGCCACCAGCGCCGGAACCATCATGAACGCCATGATCGGCAACTGACACCATGACCCGCCCACCCCAACCGGCCCGAATCCTGCGGAACCTTCCCACCTCCCGGATCCCCAACGGGATCGCGCACTGCACCGTGGCCGGGTTGGCGTTCTCGCCTGCCGCAACCGCCCTGGCCTATCTCAGCTTCCCCGCCACCGACCGCACCGTGCCCCCCGATGCCCGAATGCGCACCGTGGTCCTGTCCTGGGAACTGTTCATCCATCACGGTTTCCGTGACAGCATCCACCCCCAGTTCGTGGCCGCCTTGAACCAGGTTCGGCGACGCGCCCGCACGCTGGCGGCGTTCGACCTGCTCCCGCAACTCCGCCGCTACGAGCAGACTCGGGCAGTTGCGGCGTTGACCACCCGCTGGGGACGCCGCCACAGCAGCCGACCGACAACACTGGCCTTAGTCGATCTGAGCACCGATGCTGCCGGAGCTCGCGCGGAACTCATCGGACTGCTCGCCCACCACGGCCTGCGGCCCCGCCAACTGGGAGGTATCGGCGGCGACCGGTCCGTACTGGTCGAGGCCATTGCCGCCGCCGCGATCGGTGCCCGCCATCTTCACCTCGTTGACTGGTCGGTCTTGGACATCGACGCATTGCTGGACCCAACCGACCCGAGCAGACACGCACTGACCCAACCGATTCGACGGCCACCGCCGCGACCGGCCTTACCAAAGGTTGCGCGACCTTCGTCACTGTGACAACCCGACCGAACCCAATTCTCCGAACCAGATTCTCCAAGGGGGCCATCATGTCGCTCGATTTCGATCCGTCCACCGCGCAACACTTCGTCGCGGTGACACAAACCGTCGCCAGTGACCTCGCCGCCGCCACCCACGCCACAACAGCCGCAGCAGCGGTCGTTCCCGGGCTCGGGCTGATCGGCGCCAACTTCCGCACCCAGCTGATCGCCGCGATGACCGACCACGCCACCCACCTGAACGGTTGCGTGAGCGCGATCGAAACCCAGGCCGGGCACGTCGAGGTCTGCCGCACCACCCTGACCGGGCACGACCAGCACCTCGCCGACACCCTCACCACCGTCGACCAGGAGGCATGATGGTCACCCGCACCACACCCTCCACCACCACGGCGGCGCCGGATCCGGACGCGATCATCGCCTACCTGTCCAAACCGATCACCGAACTGCGGGCAGCGTTCGACGGCACCGGTGACTCGACCGACGCGGTCGCGCTGCTCAACACCGCGATCACCCAACTCGACGCAACCGAAGCCCCCTACCTGGTCACCGCGTCAGATCTCGAGTCGACCTGGACCTCGGCAGCGGCCGACACCGCGATCCCGGCGATCCGCGGCACGCGCGCCCAGATCGTCGACAGCAGTGCCGATTCCGGTGATTTCGCGACACTGATCGACGCCGCGGTCCGCACCAACACCACCGCCGCGGCCGCGTTGGATGCCGAGCTCGACGACTTCGCCAGACAGGCCCGTCAGATCCTGAAAGTCTCCCCCAATGACAAGGGCGTCACCCAGGTGATCGACCTAGCCCGCGAGATGTATGGCAACGCTCTCTCGACCGTGCAAGGGGCTCAGGCTGACTACGACACCTACAGCGGCAAGCTCGGCGAGAAGTCCTACACGACACCGAAATCGAGCCTCAGCACCGGCGGCGGCCCCTCCACCGGTGACCCCTCACCGCCCACAGACGACACCACACCCTCCGATGCCACCACCTGGACCGACACCTCGACCTCGACCGACCCGGTCATCGCGATGCAGGAAGCCCTCGGCATCGCCGGGATCGAAGCCGCCACCACGATCGGCACCCAGTTGATCACCTCCGGCTCCGAAATCCTGACCACCCTGATCACCGAAGGCGCCGGGGTCGCCACCCACGCCATCGACACCCTCGGCACCGAGGCCGGGGACACGATCACCGCCGCCCTCAGCGGCAACACCGCCAACGGTGACGGCGCGAACACCGCACCATCAGCAACCAGCGCCAACAGCACGAACCCCACCACCGCGCCGACCGGAACACCGGTCATCAACTTCGGCTCCGACAAACCGGCCGGAACTGCAACGGGCAACGGGACCGGGACGAATACGGGCGGTTCACCTGCCGCCACGCCGAAACCCGACACCGCGGGTGGCCCGGGCAGTGTCGAGCCGAAACCAGCCGCCCCGGCCGGGTCCGGCGCCACTTCCCAACCGGGGGTCGTACCGAACGCCGCGGGCGTACCCACGACCGCGGTCCTCCCACCGGCGGGCGCCCAGGCCGCCGCCGGGGCAGATGGGGAGCACAAGCCACGCGCCCAAGCGGGCATAACGGCCCCGGCCTCGACCGGCGGTGACCCGGGAGCCGTTGTCGTTCCGGTGATCGGGGCGGTGCCGACATGACCGACAGCCCGCTGGATCTGCGCCGCTACACTCCACCAGCCCCCAACGACGACAACCGGTACGACGACGACGAGGACCGCCAACATCCCGACGACCGCTGGGACTCCGACGACGATGACGGTTGGGTCGGCGATTGGTCGGACTGGAGCCAGCCCAGCGACCGCCATCGCGACGACGATCAGGACAAACCGGCAGCGCCGCGGGGGTTCCGGCAGGTCGGCCGAAACACTGCGCCCCCGCGCCCCGACCGCGGCCCGGGCAGGGTCATCGCCGGGCTCGCCCTCGCCTTCGGGGTTGTCCTGCTCGTCCTGGTCGTGGTCCTGGACGCACTGCCCGACGGCGAGGAGTCGTCCGTGGACGCATCCCGGGCACTGCTGCCTGCGCCGTTGACCATGCCAGCGGTCGCGTCGACGACCGCACCCGCCCACGTTATCGCCGACTGCCCACACAAACGCACGACCGCGTTGGCCTCGGGCGCCGACGCCGGTGACACGACCAGCGCGGTGAGCGCCATCTTCGCGTTGCAGCACGCCTACTACGTCGACCGATCCGGGGCCAAGGCCCGCGAGTTCGTCACCGCCGATGCGAAAGTTCCCCCAGCGGAGGAGATTCAGGCCGGGATCGACACCGTGCCGGTCGGGACCCGCTACTGCGTATCGATCGTGCCGACCTCCCCAGCCCGCTGGCAAGTCCAAGTCCGCGAACAACGACCCTCCGCGGCACCGGAGTTGTTGGCGACCTTGATCATCCACACCGTCACCGAGCCCGACGGCACCAGCAAGATCACCGCCATCAGCGAGGGCCCGTAATGGCCGACGCCTCCCCACCGCCCATCGACAGCGGCTCCCGCCACACCGAGGTGCTCGATCTGAGCCGACCGAACGCGGCCAGGGTCTTCGGTGCACTCCTCGGTGGGAAGGACGCCTACAACACCGACCGGTACATCGCCGACCAACTGCTCGCCGACAACACTTTCCGGGTCGCTGTAGCCGAGGCCCGCTCGTTCATGTTGCGCGCCGTCGAGCACCTGGTCGGGGACCACGGCGTCACCCAGATCGTCGAGCTCGGGTGCGGCTACCCGAACGATCCCACCGTGCACGAGGTCGCCCGCAACCAGGCCCGGACGGCGCGCACCATCTACGTCGACCACGACCCTCTCGTGGCCGTTCATGCCCGCGCGCTGATGACCGGAGCCGACTCGGTGTTCGTTGACGCCGATCTGACCGGCACCCCTGACATGGTCGAACGGATTGCGGCGGTGATGAACCCGTCGTTGCCGACCGCGGTGTGTTTGTCCGGGACTGCCGAGTTCCTCCCCGATGCGCCCGCCGTCCTCGCATCGCTGACGAGCCTGCTACCGGCAGGGACCTGGCTGGTGTTCACCCACACCGCCGCCGATCTACTGGTGCGCGACATCGACGCCGCGGTAGCGACATTGGCCTCGGCCGGTATCGGCTACCGTCCGCGCGACCGCGACGAGATCGAGCGAATGCTGACACCACTGCAACTTCTCGAGCCTGGGTTGGTCACCGCGGATCTGTGGCGACCCGACCCCGGGGCCGTGGGGCTCAAGGACGGTTCGGAGGTGTGGCCGAAGCCGGTGGTGTGCTGCTATGCCGCGGTGGGGCAGCTACGCTGCCGATGAAATGGATACGATCGACCCGCGCGGGCTGGTCAACGAGGTAAGTGGCGAACTGTTTGCGCAGGAACAGGTTCTGCCGTCCCACGTGCACTGCGCGCCAAAGCGATCCGGACGGTGGCATTTGTCCGGCGTCGGCTGGCGTCGGCTTGCGGCTCGCGAGATCCGTCTCGGCCAGCCAATCCCTACGCCCCTGGGATCTCCGGCGGCCTGCCGGTGTGCCGAGAAGATGGCCCTCCTCGCCTCTTCCTCGATCGCTGCCTTCCGGCGGCACCCAGCCACGCGCCTCGAGACAGAAAGGACCCGTGGTGGTCACAGGTGCTACCGGTGACCACCACAGGTCAGACCAGGACAGGGCTGGAAAATCGCCGACCTGAGCGGCATGGTCACCGAGCCCGTCGTGTCGCGACGCATGGCCATGGGAGGGTGGCGCAGCCTGGCTTCGGCCCTGCGCTACGACCGCAACCGAGAACGACACTCGGTTCGAGTCGACCTGGGAATCTGATGACCCAATTAGTGCCGCGCTGAGCGTGTAATCGCGTCGCGAAGCTGACCAGCAACTCACGCGCGTCAAATTGACGCAGTGCCCTCAGCCTGGGTGGTTCGCGTGCTCATAGAGAAAGAAGAACCGGTAATGTCCTCGATCTCCGGCATCATCCACGCCGGAAGCATCGATGATGTCGTTGAATGCATCAATCACTTGCGGCTCGCCGGGTCGCTGATAACTGCCAGGTTCGGCGAATTTGGCAAGTTTCTGCCACTGGACAAGTTTCGATGCTGGCAGATATTCGTCATCGCCGATGCCGAATAGGTCGTCCAAAACTAGGCCTACAATTGCTCCGATACCGTCCCTGTACCAGGTCTGGTTATCGATAGCTTCGGCGGGAACTCCGGTCAGCCCGGCGAGGAGAGAAGCACTCGCCTCGGTGATCTTATTCGAGATCTCCTGTGAAATTTCCTCGACATCTCCAGAGTCGTTTTCGATGAGTGTCACACCCAAGGTGACATTCACCAGGGGGCCCTCGTAGAGGAGCTCGTTTGTTTTGGCGATACGTGCGCCCGGCTCGCCCATTTCCAGGGTTTCGTTTCCGCCGGGGAAGATGACGACATTCGCCTTCGCCGCTCGGCCCGGTGCATGACAGAAGACCGTGCCATAGATCTCATCTTCGCCCTCCTGGCGAATGGCACACTCAAGACCCACCCACCAGATACGGACCCAATCACCCGGAACGATTTCGGGGTCGACATCGAGGATTCTGATTCCGCCCGATCGAAAGTCTGCCTGAAATCCGCCGTCGATGGCGTACGGGCTGATCGAAGGCCCTACCGGCAGGCCGACTGTGGACAATGGGCCACCTGCTGCCAGCCAGTGGTTCTCAATGGCTTGTCTGGCCAGCTCGGGCCGGAAGTCGGGAAGTCGGTAGAACGCTTCGTGGACCTGCTGGTCGGTGCCGACATAAGCGAGGTGCTGGGTGTTGTCGTTGGGGGTATACCAGCTGGTCGGGCTGGTGCCGGGCGCGATCTGGATGTCGGCGGCGCTGGGCACGTTGTGGTGCCACTGATTGTCGTCCCCGGTCAACCGGAAGAACGCTTCGTGTACGTGCTGGTCGGTGCCGATGTAGGCGAGGTGCTGCACGTTGTCACCTGGGGTGTACCAGCTGGTCGGGCTGGTGCCGGGCGCGATCTGGATGTCGGCGGCGCTGGGCACGTTGTGATGCCAGAAGTTGTCGCCGTCGAAGCGGAAGAACGCTTCGTGCACCTGCTGGTCGGTGCCGACATAGGCGAGATGCTGCACGACGTCCTTCGGGGTGAACCAGCTGGTCGGACTCGTCCCGGGTGCCACCCCAATATCGGCGATACTGGGCACGTTGTGATGCCACTGATTGTCGTCCCCGGACAACCGGAAGAACGCTTCGTGCACCTGCTGGTCGGTGCCGACGTAAGCGAGGTGCTGCGTGTTGTCGTTGGGGGTATACCAGCTGGTCGGGCTGGTCCCTGGCACGATCTGGATGTCGGCGGCGCTGGGCACGTTGTGATGCCAGAAGTTGTCGCCGTCGAAGCGGAAGAACGCTTCGTGCACCTGCTGGTCGGTGCCG
>NZ_JBHXAY010000028.1:0-4147 GCF_042728775.1 Nocardia sp. NPDC060259 | reverse complement strand
ACATAGGCGAGATGCTGCACGACGTCCTTCGGGGTGAACCAGCTGGTCGGACTCGTCCCGGGCGCGATCTGGATATCGCCGATACTTGGCACGTTGTGATGCCACTGATTGTCGTCCATGATGATCGTTTCTTTCACTCGACGGGAGGTCTCGGGGACCAACCCGGACACCCGCGCGGTGCCGGATTGCCGCTGCCGAGCCGTCCCGAGATGTCAGCTGAATACCGATCGAGTGTCGGCTGGGCACCCCCGCGCTCACATCGTATGAACGGCTGATGCAAACCGGGCATTTCTCCTGGCCACGAGCAACCCAAGGGCGGATCATCAACGGGTGCGCGACGATCCAGTGGATCTCGAGACCTTCTCCACCACGGTGGAAGCGATCTACGCCGCAGCGGCCGAACCATCGCTGTGGCCTGGCACCGTAGACCGGATCGTCACGATGTTCGATGCTGCAGTCGGCTCGCTGGTGACCAGCGCTCCTGACGACCAGCGCATCGCGCTCGGCGTCGGTCTGGACACCACGTCGGTCGACAGCTACAACCGCTACTACCGCGACCTGGATCCGATCGCGCGCATAGTGGCCCGCAGCGCGGTGGGCGAGGTCGGTTGCGTTTTCGAAGTGCTTTCGCGGCGCCAGTTGACCGAGAGCGAGTTCTTCGTCGACTGGGCGCGTCCGACCGGGCTGGGGGACGGGGTGTTCGCCCGATTCTCCGATCGCGCTGACGGCCCGTCGTGGTTGTGCGTGGCGGCCGAACCGAACAAGGGCTTCGCATCGACAGGCCGCATCGAGTTGATACGCCATCTCGTCCCGCACCTTCGTGCGGCGGCCGCGATCCAGCTCAGGTCAACCGAAGCCTCCCAAAGCCTGCGATTGACCACGCAGATTCTCGAACACCTGGACGGCAGTGCGCTCCTTGTCGAGGAGCACGGACTGATCCACCACATGAACGCTGCCGCCCGGGCGATCCTCACCCGTGCCGACGGGCTGCTCGTCGTGCGCGGCGGCAAACTGGGCACAACCGTCGGCGCAGACCGGGCTGCTCTGCACGAACTGGTGTTGCGGGCGTGCGGTGACTGCTGTGAGGCCCCCATCGCCGGCAGCATCTCGCTGACCCGCCCCTCGACGGGAGGTCGCTATGTGGTCCATGCCATTCCGATCTGCACCGACGATGACCCGTGCAGACCGGGTCGCCTCGCACTGCTCACCATCGTCGACCCCACCGAGTCGGCATCGGCTGTCCCAGCGCGAACGTGGCGGAGCGTCTACGGGCTGACCGCTAGGGAGGCCGGGATAGTCGAACACGTGATCCGCGGCGATGGGCTGCAGGCTGTCGCGGACGCCCTCGGCGTCACCTTGTCGACGGTGCGTACGCACCTGCAACATGTGTTCGACAAGACCGGCACCCGGCGGCAGAAGGATCTCGCCCGGCTCCTTCTGTCGAGCACGCCGAGCATCAGGTGAGTCACTCAACCAAGGTCGCTGGCTGCTCGACCGAGCGTTCTCCGACCGCCAGATCTCGCCAGCCGCCCGCCGCCCGCGGCCGCGCCGCCGGATACCCCGGCCTGTCATTTGAACTCGGCGCCACCCTCTGGCCGAGCAGCTCTCCTGCATCGCCACGAACCCGGCAGTGGTTGTGGCGATCATCGCGGTCACGACGGGATAGCCGGAACCCGGAACCGTCGGTGATGGATCCAGCCGCAGTTGTGGGCGTCGACCACCTGGTAGGGCAGGCGGTGAGCCAGCCCGGCATGCGCACCCCAACCCAGAACAGGGCCATAGAACCGTCACCCAGCGTGACCGTGCAGGCTACTGAGTTTGTCGCGCACCAATCCAGCGAGCAGTCGCTTTGAGTGCCGCAAGAATCAGCGTTACCGCCGAGATCAGTGCTGATATGGCGAAACCGATCAGGATTACGATTGACAACGGCTCATCCGTCATGCCGAAATCCCAGAACGCGGATAACACCACGTAGATGCCCACCGAGGCCACGAGCAGGGCCACAGAGCACGCCGCTACCAGGACCGTTCGCCCGAGAGGTCGTCGCATGAGCAGCAGCACCACGCCGAGCAGCAGCCCCAGGCCGACCAGTCCAACGATGACAGCGCCGAACTGCAACAGATTCGCAACCGATGATTCGACCCATGGATTGAGGGTTCCGTCGAGGAAATATGGTTCGACAACGGAGCTTTCGTACAGGCCAACCACCAGGCTGGCTACCAGCACGACGGAAACCACCGCATCGAGTATTGCGAAGATCACGGCCGTTATCGCGGTAGTGCCCTTCGGAGAAGGAACTCTCTGATCCCGGAAACTGCCGACCCTGGGGCGTAGCCCCTGCACTGGCTGCGGATACGGGTTGGTCCATTGTTGGTCCCCGTACGTCACAGAAATCCCCCTTGTTCACCGAGCTAAGCCGTCATGAAGTCCAGCGACGATCTTGATCGGGACTGGATCACCCTGGACGACAGTGCAATCGTAGTCGGCATCACGACCACGTGCCGGGCGTAGTGATCGGTAGTCGGTTGTGCTGACCGCCGAGGGCTGGAGGTGTGTTAGGAGCGCCAGCAGCGGGACCAGAACGGGACCACACGCTACCAACGATGCCGAACAACCCCCATGTCAGCGCCGATTGGTGCA
This sequence comes from Nocardia sp. NPDC060259, assembly GCF_042728775.1. Classification (NCBI taxonomy): domain Bacteria; kingdom Bacillati; phylum Actinomycetota; class Actinomycetes; order Mycobacteriales; family Nocardiaceae; genus Nocardia; species Nocardia sp. NPDC060259. The sequence continues at coordinate 1,507 of NZ_JBHXAY010000028.1, read as the reverse complement.
CCACCGAAAAATACTCCTGGCCTGGGGTTTTCGCCTACCGGCTGAACTGGGGGTCAGGTGGTTGCAGGTTCAAATCCTGTCAGCTCGACCATGCAAAAATCCCCTCCGACCTCGGTTGGAGGGGATTCTTTCATCGACCAAATGGGAAAGGGGCGGTGTCGGTCTCGACGTGGTGGAGGTCGAGAGTGAGGTGCTCGGCGCTGACGATCAGCGCTCACCAGTTTCAATCGCACAATGTGCTCACGGTTTCCGGCGTCGGCGGTGACCGTGCCGGTCACGATGCTCCTCCGGATGCTGAGGTGTACAGGCATTCTGGTGTCGAAGACAGGCGCCGGAGCCGACGCTGCGGTGATAGATCCCGCCAGGCACCACCATCCGCCCCACGTTCTGAGTCCTGTCAGCGCGGTCGGGACGGTGACAGTCTGCACGTGGCGGGCTCGGTCATGCAGGGTCTCCCGTGGGGCGCTCGCCGAGGTCGGCGGCGAGGACCTCGCGGATCGGTACGAGTTGGGCGAGGGCATTGTCGAGGAAGCCCAGGGCGCGCTCCCCGGCGAGCGTGCGGGCTTCGTCGCTGTAGTCGTCCGAGGTACGGGCGGCCCACTGGTTCAGCGAGATCGAGATGAATCTCGTCGGGGCGACGAACCGCTCAAACGCCCGCACCACAGCCCAGCCCAGCCCGCCATGCTCGGGAAGCGGGACGAGCGTGCCCGGACCAACGTCGTCCGGTGCCGACTCGACCGTGGCGGCCAGGCGCGCACGCACCGCGATGAGGTCGGCCAGCACGGTGTCGAGGGTGGCCAGCGCGTGGGTACCGACATCGGATCGGGTGGCGGGCTCGAGTGTGGCCCACCTGCCGAGTCCGGCCCACTGCCTCAGTGGGACTTTGAGGAAGTCGAGGAAGTGCACGTTCAGCTCGATCTCGCGGGCGATCTGGCGCCGGTCGAGGTACTCGCCCTCCACAGCAGTGGCGCGACAGGCAGTGCGCTGTTCGCGCTCGCTCATTCGGGCCCGGCGGGGCGTGCGGGGGCCAGAAAGACTGGGAACTGGTTGTCGGCGATTGGGTTCGGGTTCGGCGCTGTGGCGTCACTGTGGCGTTCGGCGCTGAACAGCGGCACCGCTGCAGGTTGGCCCGGGTGCGAGTCGGTCATGGTCTTCCCTCTGAAAATTGGTGGCTGAGCTGTGGTTTCGTCCAGCGTATCGGTGGCCACCGACTTCTTCCCACGGTGGCCACACCCATTCGGGCACGAAATCGTGCGCAAGCAGGTTCGCGGCCCGCGGTCATGTCATGGGAGTCGGCAACGATCTCCCTGGGGCGGCAGCAAAACACCCGGTAACGACCGGTTTTCTGCCTGCCGCACCGCAGGATCGCGGCACCAGATGGCCGCCGATCCCAGCTGGACCGTTCTCGCCGAGCTCGGCGAGAACGGCGGGCCGGTGTGTGTCTTATTCACAAATACGAGGCCACCCGACACACTAACAACTCGTATGGCGTGGTCTGCGTGGATAA